>JBHHWH010000029.1:0-25575 GCA_046756405.1 Acidimicrobiia bacterium
GCTCCCGCTCCAGGTGCTCCTCTTTTGGTCGCATGTTGATCGCTTTGTGTTTCACCTGCTCCTTCGACTTGGCAGGACAGATGTCCACGCAGACTCCGCAGCCGGTGCAGTCGTCGGGGGCTACCTGGATGACGACGCGCTTGCCGGGAAAGTCCTTGCCTGTGGGCTCCTTCCACAGGAACCCGTCGGGGACGGGCACGTCGGGGTCGAAGACCTTGAACCTGATGGCGGCGTGGGGACAGGCCAGGGCACAGCGGCCACAGTCGATGCAAATGTCCGGATCCCAGATGGGGATCTCGGTGGCGATGGAACGTTTCTCCCATCGGGTGGTCCCAGGAGGGAAGGTTCCGTCGACGGGGAGGGCTGACACGGGGAGCAGATCGCCACGGTCGGCCAGCATCATGGCGGTGACCCGCTTGACGAACTCAGGGGCGATGTCAGGGACCGGCTCGGAGATGCGAAGGCTGTTGTCGGGCTCCCCGGGTTTCACCTCGAAGAGACCTTCCAGCGCCCGGTCCACGGCGGCGGCGTTGCGTTCGACCACCACCGCTCCCCGCTTGCCGTAGGTCTTCTCGATGTGATCCTTGATCAGGGCGAGGACCTCCCCAGTGTCGAGGAAGTCGGTGAGATGGAAGAAGCAGGTCTGCAACACGGTGTTTATGCGGCCACCGAGACCCACTTCCCGGGCGATCTTGCCGGCGTCGACCGCCCACACCTTCAGCGCTTTGCTGACTATCTGGGTCTGGGCTTCCCGGGGAAGCCGATCCCAGATCTCATCGGGCCCGTAGGGGCTGTTGATCAGCACCGTCGCTCCCGGTGCTGCCACGTCGAGGAGGTCGCCCTTGTAGAGGAAGTTGAACTGGTGGACAGCCACGAAGTTGGCTTCGCGGATCAGGTAGGTGGATTCGATGGGACGGGGCGAGATGCGCAGGTGAGAGACGGTCCGGGACCCGGCCTTCTTGGAGTCGTAGACGAAATAGCCCTGGGCGTGAAGGTCCGTGGCTTCGCCGACGATCTTCACCGAGTTCTTGTTAGCACTGACGGTGCCGTCGGAGCCAAGGCCGAAGAAGATGGCCCGGGTGACATCGTCGGGCTCCTTCCACCATCCGGGGTCATAGTCGACGGAGGCCTTGGTCACGTCGTCGATGATGCCCACGGTGAAGTGTCGTCGTGGGGAGGTGCCTTCGACCTCGTCGAAGACCCCGGCGACCATCGCCGGGGTGAACTCCTTGGAGGACAGGCCATAGCGTCCTCCGAAGACCTCGGCCCTACGGTTCTCCTCGGCCAAGGCGGAAACCACGTCCAGGTAGAGGGGCTCGCCGACCGCCCCTGGCTCCTTGGTGCGGTCCATGGCCATCACTCGACGGGCGCTCTCGGGTAGTGCCCGGGCGAAGTGCTCCGTGGAGAACGGCCGGTACAGCTTGACGGCCACGACCCCAACCCGTCTTCCGGCTCCGTTGAGCACCTCCACCGCCTCTTTCGCCGCTCCGACCCCAGAGCCCATGATCACCATCACCGTCTCCGCCTCCGGATGGCCGTGGTATTCGAACAGGGAGTGGGCTCGGCCGGTTTCCGCGGCGACGCCGGCCATGATCCTCTCCACGATGGCCGGGGTCTCCAGGTAGTAGGGGTTGACGGCCTCCCGGGCCTGGAAGAAGACATCGGGATTCTGCGCCGTGCCCCGGATCACGGGACGGTTCGGGTTGAGGGCCCGGAGACGGTGCTCGGCGATGAGATCCTCGTTGACCAGACGGCGGACGGCGTCCTCGTCGATCAGGCTGATCTTGTTGATCTCGTGGGAGGTGCGGAAGCCGTCGAAGAAGTGGACGAAGGGGATCCGGCTCTCCAAGGAGGCCAGGTGGGCGACCAGAGCCAGGTCCTGGGCCTCCTGCACAGAAGCCGAGGAGAGCATGGCGAAGCCGGTCTGCCGGGCGGCCATCACATCGGAGTGGTCACCGAAGATCGACAGGGCGTGGGTGGCGATGGTCCGTGCGGCAACGTGGATGACGGTGGGGGTCAGCTCTCCGGCGATCTTGTACATGTTGGGGATCATCAGCAGCAGGCCCTGGGAGGCGGTGAAGGTTGTGGTCAGCGCCCCGGTGCTCAGGGACCCGTGGACCGCGCCGGCGGCGCCGCCTTCACTCTGCATCTCGACCACGTCGGGGACAACGCCCCAGAGGTTTGTCTTCCCCTTGTGGGCCCAGGCGTCGGCCAGCTCACCCATGGGAGAGGCAGGGGTAATGGGGTAGATGGCGATTACTTCGTTGAGAAGGTAGGCGATGCGGGTGGCGGCTTCGTTGCCGTCCACCGTTGTGGTGGTCGAAGTGGTCGTCATAGTCATGGGCTGTCAGGCTCCCGGTTGTTCCTATATCCCAAGTCTGTCGGTCTCCAAGCCCACGATATAGGGTCGAAGGGCCTCCGGTAGCTGGTTGTCGTACCTGGGCCGATGGTCACACCGAAAGTGGCTAATTACCATTGCCAGTGCCCCCCGCACCGACGATGATCACGGCATGACAGGTGAAGGGTCCCGCGAGACGGTGGAGTCGGAGAGCCGAGGTCTGACCGAGGCGTCACGCGGTGCTCTGGTCAGGGCACGCTCCCGACGTGGGGGTCTGCGTTCGGCAATCGAAGTTGTGCGGGAGGCTGTCTCCGCCGGTCCTGGAGACGACTGGTATGACCGTCTCCGTCCCGGCCTGGTCGAACTGGGTGAGGCCCTCGAGGCTCACATCGCCGACATCGAGGGACCCGAAGGTCTCTACACAGACCTACTGGTCCAGGCGCCGTGGCAGGGTGCGGAGACCGAAATCCTCGAGGCCGAGCACCAGGCGATCCAGGCGAGCTTCGAGGTGGCGTTTGAAGCCCTCGAGGCGGCCCGTGAGAGCGGTCTTGCAGATCCCGAACCGGTGAGACAGCGTGTCGAGACCCTCCTCGAGCGCATCGTTCTCCATAGCGAGCGGGAAGCGAACCTGGTTTTCGAGGTTTACGACACCGACATCGGGCTGATCGACTAAGAATGCCCGGGTGATGATCGGAGTGCTCACCGCCGGGGGAGACTGCCCGGGCTTGAACGCCGCCATTCGCGGGGTTGTGACCCGCGCTGCGGCCGCCGGGAAGAGCGTCGTCGGGATCGAGGAAGGCTGGCAGGGCCTGATCGAGGGAAGGGTTCGACCCCTGGGACGCGACGACGTCCGGGGGATCCTGGGCCGAGGAGGGACGATTCTCGGAACCTCCCGCACCGATCCCTATGTTCACGGCAACGGGCTGGAGTCGTTCCGCAACACCCTGGAGCGGGAAGAGATCGAGGCCCTGGTGGTGATCGGCGGCGACGGGTCGCTACGCAGCGCCGCCCGTATCCACGGTGAGGGGCTGGCGGTTGTGGGGATTCCGAAGACCATCGACAACGACATCGCCGGTACTGATGTCACCCTTGGCTTCCACACCGCGGTCCAGATCGTGGTGGACGCCATCGACCGGCTCACCACCACCGCCGAGTCGCACAACCGGGTCATGGTGGTGGAGGTCATGGGACGTAGGGCTGGCTGGATCGCCGCCTGCGCCGGGCTTGCTGGGGGCGCAGAGGCGATCGTCGTTCCCGAGCTGTCTCCCGACTACGGCCAACTGGCCGAGCGGATCATACGACGCCATGACGCAGGCCACGACTACTCGGTGGTGGTGGTGGCGGAGGGTGCTCCCGGGCCGTCCGGGCGGATCCACGCCTCCGGCAGCGACCCCTTCGGTTTCGAACGGCTCGGTGGAGTAGGTCAGGCGGTGGCAGCGGACCTGGAGCAGCGCACGGGCTACGAAGTGCGGGTGATGGCGCTGGGCTATCTCCAGCGGGGCGGAACACCCACCGCCTACGACCGGTTGCTCGGTACCCGCTTCGGTGTCAAAGCGGCCGAAACGGTGCTGGCGGGGGAGAGTGGTGTGATGGTGGCCCTGAGGGGCGCCGAGGTAGTGACGGTGGATCTGGAGAAGGCAGTGGCCGAACCGCGGCCTCTCGACCTCACCTGGATGGATACCGCCCGCTGGTTCTGGCCGCGATGAGGGGCGGCCTGTGAGGACCGCCCCTCATCCTCTCCGATGTAGCTACCGAAGGATCGGGTGACGCTTTACCACGGGAAGGCTGGCCCACTTTGTCCCGAACCCGAGATAGTCACCGGCGTTGACGGCCGCCAGGCCGGCCAGCACCAGCGAGTACACGACGTGGTCGTCGAGGATTGGGTTGTGAGTGGGGGGCAGCACCGCCAGCCACATCAGCATCAGCATCACGATTCCGGCGCCTGTTCCCAGCCTCATCGCCACTCCGAAGGTGAGCGCTACGCCGATCCCAAGCAGACCGAGCATGAACAGCCAGTCCACCCAGGCCTGTCCGGCGAGTCCCTGGAAGAACTCGGCGAAGGGACCTTTGGTGGCGTAGGTGAGGAAACCGTAGGTTGGTGATCCTCCGTTCACCCATGCGGCCGGGCCGAGGAAGTCGATGCTGCCGTCTTCGGCTCGTCCAGTGGCGAACCCGAGGGCTAGAAGCTTGTCGAAAAAGGCCCACAGGAAGATGAGTCCCAGAGCGATACGGGTCGCTCCCCAGATTCGCCTACCTGGTTGGGCTTGGACGGTGGCTGTTGGTCTTGTCTCTACGACCGTTGCCATCATGCACCTCCTTTAGAGTGCTCACCTGTATCTTCTCTATTCACCGGGGCAAGCGCTAGAAGGCAAAGTCCCACCCTTTAGGGACTTCAGTCCATGGCAGGAGAGCCGGAGATCGAAGAGAATCGCGCCAGATTGGTAAGAGGAGACAACCGTGACCATTGACCAGCTCGCATCCAGAAACCTGGTGTCGGTGTCCCCAGATACGTCGTTGCGTAAGGCCGCTGACCTCATGCGCCAGGAGGGGGTGGGCTCCGTGGCCGTGGTCGTGGATGGTGCCATGGAGGGAATCTTTACCGAGCGCGACCTGGTCTCAGCTGTGGCCGAATTCGCCGAGCTCGACCGGGAGCCGGTGAGCGACTGGATGACCCCCGATCCCGACACCCTGGGTCCGGAGACCCCGGTCGAAGAGGCCGCTGAGTGGATGCTCGCCACCGGGTACCGGCATCTGCCGGTGGTCGACGAGGTGGGCCGGTTGCTGGGAATGGTCTCTGTGAAAGACGTGTTGTGGGCGGTCACTGAGCGAGCGGATTGACCATGGACACCCTCACCGAGCAGGCAGCACGCCAGATCCTTGAAAAGGCCCCTGTGGCCCATATCGGTGTGATCTCCGACGGTGAGCCGTATGTGACCCCCATGTCGTTTGTGGTAGACGGGGACCGCCTTCTGTTCCGAACCAAGCCAGGCAAGCGTCTCTCCGCCATCCAGGACAATCCTCGGGTTTGCGTGGAGGTCTCCGAATATGACGAAGAAGCAGGGGACTGGACGAGTGTGCTGGTCACCGGCACGGCCCGGGAGGCCACCGACCCTGAGACCGTCCAGCGCACCCTCGAACTCCTCTTCGACAAGTACCGAGAGGCCCTCGGCTCACCTCTGGGCCGGGGCGACTTCCAGCCCCTGGCCGCCTTCCCCAGGGTGATCGAAGTCGACCTCGAGGAGATCACCGGCCGCGCCTCCGGAGGACCCTTCGGAGTCCGAACTCGTCCGGGGAGACTGTGAAATGTTCGTCCACTACTTCACCCACATTCCGTTGAACATCAGCGAAGTGGAGAAGCGCCTCGACCGTGTCAAGAACCGGCTCGGAGATATGGCCGATGTTGCCTACAGGGAGGGCGAACAGCTCCGGGCCAAGGTGAGTCCCTGGGTGGAGGGTTTCGCCAAAGAGGTGGAGGTGGAGATCGGCACTCCGGAGATCCACCGCACCGGCATCGCCTACCCGATCAGGTGGACCGCCACCGGCGCCGACGTACTCTTTCCCCGCCTCAACGCAGATTTGGTTCTTGCCCACGTCGGCCAGAACATGACCCGCCTCTCGGTGCAAGGAACCTACGACCCCCCGCTAGGGGTGGTGGGGAGGATCGCTGATCGAGTGATCCTGGGCCGTTTCGCCGAAGCCACAGTCCGCAACTGGGTGGACCGTCTCGCTGAGGCCCTGATGGACGACAACCTCTCTAAGAGCGAGGCAGGCGGATAGATACGGTGGTGCCGGCGCCCTCGGCCGTCTCCAACTCGAACTGCCCTCCGAGACGGTGGACACGGTCCCGCATGTTGACCAGGCCCATGCCCCGTCCTGCGTGCTCGGGGTCGAAGCCGATGCCGTCGTCGCCAACTTGAAGGTAGAGCCACTCGCCTTCGGAGCGCGCCGTGACTTCTACCTTCTCCGCTCGGGCATGACGCAGGGCGTTGGAGAGGGCCTCGGTGACCAGCTTCACCGCTTCTTCGGTGAACAGGGGGTCGATGTCGCTGAAGTCACCGCTGGTTTCCAGGGAGACCTCGGCGGGGTAGGCGCCGCCCATGCGCTCCACCAGTTCCACGAGCTGCTGATCCAGTTTGCGACGGAGTTCGTCGGAGATCCGCAGCTCGTAGATGTAACCGCGAAGGTCTTCCACGGCCTTGTCGAGGCGATCCACGGCGTCGTTGAGGACGACGGAGGTGGCGTCGTCGGGCATCCTGTCGGATAGGCTCTGGATGGTCAGACCCGCGGCAAAGAGGTCCTGAATGATGGTGTCGTGGAGGTCCCGGGCGATCCGGTTGCGGTCTTCGACCACAGCCATCGATTTCAGTCGCTCTCGCAGGCGGGCGGTGTTGACCGCCGATCCTGCGATGACTGCCAGGGCCTCTACCATGGAAGCGTCATCCTCGGTGAACCCTTCCGGCTTGTCGGCTAGGTAGAGGTTGCCGAATACGGTCTCCCCGGCCCGGATCGGCACTCCGAGGAAGCTGGTCATCTCGGGATGGCCCGGAGGGAATCCCTGGAAGTCGGGGTGGGTGGTGACATCGTCGAGGAGGATCGTCCTGCGCTCCCTGACCACGGTCCCGAGCACTCCCCGTCCCACCGGGAGGGCGCCGATGTCTCGGGCGACCTCCTCGCCGACTCCCTCGTAAATGAAATCGCTGAGGACGTTGTGGGGGCCGATCACGCCGAGGGCGGCGTACCTGGCACCCGTGGCCGAACGGGCCTCCGAGACCAGTCTCCGCAGGACCCTTTCCAGGTCGATCTCGCCGACGACCGCGGCAGCGGCACTGATCAGACCCGAGAGCCGACCGATCAGGCTGTCTCCATTCATCGGTTCAAGACCCTAACGGCCGTTATCGTCTGTCTCGATGACAGATCAGCTTCGCATATTGTTAGTCGACGACCACGAAGTGGTGCGCCAGGGCATCAAGGCCCTCATCGATTCCCAGGAGGACATGGAGGTAGTCGGGGAGGCAGCCACCGCGGAGGACGGGATCCGCCGCGTCGGCTACGACGACCCCGATGTGGTGGTCCTGGACGTCAGGCTCCCCGACGCCAGCGGTGTGGAGGCGTGCCGGGAGATCCGATCCCGTTTCCCGGACGTCAAGGTGTTGATGCTCACCTCCTTCGCCGACGAGGAGGCCCTTATGTCGGCGATCCTCGCCGGGGCGGCTGGGTATGTGCTGAAACGGGTGAAGGGGACCGAACTCATCGAGGACATCCGTCGGGTGGGGACTGGGGCGTCGCTGCTCGACCCGGAGATGACCCAGCGCCTGTTCGACCGGCTCCGGTCGGGGCCGCGTAGTGATCCGCTGCTGGCCCGGCTCAGTGACCAGGAGCGGGAGATCGTCTTTCGCATCGCCGAAGGCAAGACCAACCGCCAGATCGCCGAAGAGATGTTCCTCGCTGAAAAGACGGTGAAGAACTACGTCTCCAACCTGCTCACCAAGCTGGGCATGAGTCGCCGCAGCGAAGTCGCCGCCTATGTAGCTCGCCTCGAAGCCGAAAAACAGTCCCTCCCCCCCGAGGAGTGGCCCACCTAACGCGAACCTAATGCACCAGGGGCCAGATATGGCCGCGTGGGGAAAAAGAACGCGCCGCCTCCGGCTACCGTCGGCCCGTGCCCAACGTCTTCGAGATAGCCGACCGCTACGTCGACGAACTCTGCGAGCTTCACCCGCTGCTGGCCACCTCCCTCGGAGTCCCCGGCCACGACCACGAGTGGGGCAATGTCTTCTCCCTCGAAGGGGTTGAGGCCCTCGCCGACCTCGCCCGCCGTCTCCGCGAAGGGCTGACCCCCCACCTGGCTGCGGCCGACCCCCGTCAGCGTAGAGCCGCTCGGGTGATCGTGGCCAGCCTCGACGAGCAGCTCTCCGGTCACGAGGCAGGGGATCACTTCAGGGATCTCCGCCATCTCGGATCCTCTTTCCACCGGATCCGCTCCATCTTCGATCTGATGCCGGCGGACACCATTGAGGACTGGGAGAACATCACCCGACGCCTGGAGACCATCGACCGTCCCTACGCCGACTACCGGGAGCTTCTCGCCGAAGGGGTCCGTAGGGGGATAGTCGTCGCTCAACGGCAGGTCCGTTCCATTGTTGAGCAGGCCTCGCAACTGGGAGGAGAGCAAAGCGCCTTCAACACGATCCTGAAACGGGCCAACGGAGCAGGCCAACTTACCGACCGCCTCCAGAGGGCAGTGGACCACGCCCGTGCCGCGGCCGGGGAGTTCGGCCGCTGGCTGGAGGCCTCCTATTTGCCCCACGCCAGCGGTGAGGACGCCGTAGGGGAGGAGTACTACCGGCGCCAGGCCGACCGGCTGGTAGGCCTGGCCGTGGAGCCCGACGATGCCTACCGGTGGGGCTGGGAGGAGTTCGGGCGTCTCCTGGCCGAGATGGAACGGGTCGGCGACCGGATCCTTCCCGGGGCGACCGTCTTGGCGGTGAAGGAGCATCTGGAGACCGATCCCTCCGGCCTCGCCCGATCGACCGACGAGTTGAAGGCCTTCGTCACCGAGGTTCTCGCCCGGGCCGTGGAGGCCCTTGCCGGCACCCACTTCGAAGTTCCCGACGCCATCCGCCCCCTCACGGTGAACATCGCACCACCGGGAGGGCCCCTCAGCGTCTACTACATGGGGCCCTCCGAGGACCTGTCCCGGCCAGGAGGAGTGTGGTATTCCCTCGGCGACCAGCAGGTTTTTCCCCTCTACCAGCATGTCTCCACCGCCTACCACGAGGGCTTTCCCGGCCATCACCTCCAGGTCGCTACCGCCAAATACCACCGTGACGATCTGAGCCGGATACAACGCAACCTCATCTGGTATCCGGGTTACGGGGAAGGATGGGCGATGTACGCCGAGGTCCTCATGGGAGAGCTCGGTTTCCTCGAAAATCCCCGCCATTACTTCGGGATGCTGGCGAAGCAGATGTACCGGGCGGTCCGGGTGGTGGTGGACACCGGTCTCCACCTCGGCAAGACGATCCCCGAATCCTCGCCTATCGGTTCGGGTTCGGTCTGGGACTTTGACACCGCGGTGGAGTTCATGCGCGTCTACGGATTCCGCACCCGGGCCCAGGCCGAAGCGGAGGTCCTCCGTTACCTCGGCTGGCCGGGCCAGGCCATTTCCTACAAGCTGGGAGAGCGGGAGCTTCTCGAGATCCGGGCCGAAACCAAGGCGAGGCTCGGTCCGGCCTTCGACCTGAAGGCCTTTCACCAGGCGATCCTCAACGGCGGATCGATGCGGATGGACACGCTCCGCCACATGGTCCAGGAGCGGCTCGGCTAGATGAAAGACTCCGCTGTCAGGCGCTGGTCAAGAGTGCATAGCGCGGTTTTCAAGCTGACCCGGGGCCGGATGGGCAAGCGTCTAGTGGAAAACGACATCCTCCTTCTCACCACCACCGGGCGTAAGACGGGAGAGCCTCACACAGTGCCGCTCCTCTACCTCGTCGACGATGACCGCTATGTGGTGATTGCTTCTTACGGGGGACGACCCCACCACCCCGAGTGGTATCTGAACCTGGCGGCCGAACCCCGAGTGGTGGTCCGCCTTCCCGGCAGGACCGTGCGGATGCTGGCCCGCACCGCCACTCCCGAAGAACGGGAGGAATGGTGGCCCCGCATCGTCGACGCCTACCAGGGGTACGCCGTCTATCAGTCACGGACCGATCGGGAGATCCCCGTGGTGTTCCTCGAACCTCAGAGCACCGGGAGCAGGTGACGCACCACGCGGGCGGAGTTGGCAGCCACTTCGGAGAGGAACTGTCCGAAATCGCTGATGGAATCCCGGCCGGCACGGTCGGAGAGGGAACGGATCACCAGGTGGTCCACCCCCAGAATCTCGGCTGCCTGAGCCAGGGCGGCCCCCTCCATCTCCACTGCCGCTCCGCCCAGTTCGGCGAAGAGCCGGTCCCGAGTGGTTTCGTCGGCGAGGAACTGGTCGCCGGTGAGGATCGTCCCCGTCACGATCCGCGGTTCCCGGCCCATCACCGGTTCTAGGAGGAATCCCTCGAGGCGGTTCCTTACCCGGGTCAGAAGCTCCTCCGGGGGACCGAAGCCGAAGCGGTCGGTGGGGTTGAAGAAGGGAATGTGGCCTGCCTGATATCGCTCCAGACCGTCGGGGCCGACAACCCCGGCGTCGTGTTGGATACACAGCTCTCCGATGACGACGTCGCCCACCGCGAGGTCGGGATCGAGGCCGCCCGCCACCCCGGTGAAGACGAAGACTCGGGGCCGGTACCTTTCCCAGACGACCCCGGCGAGGGCGGCGGTGTTCACTTTCCCCAATCCCGCCTGAACCAGCACAGCGAGGAGCCCTTCGAGGTCCCCGACCCAGACCGGACGTCCTGCCAGGGTCTCCCGACTCGGGCTCTCCAGGTTGGAGACCAGGAGATCGAGTTCGGGGCGAAGGGCGGAGAAGACGGCGATCGGCGCTGTCATTTCCCAGACGATATCGGCTATCCCTTTCCTCAAACCGGGAACCCGGGTAGGCTTCGGTGCCAGAAACGCTCATCAAGAGCGGCTGAGGGGCCAGGCCCTGTGACGCCGCGGCAACCGACCCGATGAGGGCACGGTGCCAAAGCCTGGATCGATGAGTGACCTGGAGCCTCTTGGCTCATGGTTCCTCTCAAGCGTTTCGCACGAACCAGTTTCGTAAGGAGACAAAGGAGCAGGCTATGAGCGAAGAGGCTGAATGCATTCCTTGTTGGGGGGGCCCTGTGACGGGCGACTACCTCGACGCGGTCTCATCTCGGGTGGTCATCTTCGACGGTGCTACCGGCACCAACCTGCAGCGGGCCAACCTCACCGCGGAGGACTTCGGCGGTAAACACCTGGAGGGGTGCAACGAGATGCTCAACCTCACCCGTCCTGACGTGATCCGGGAGCTGCACCGCTCCTTTTTCGAAGTCGGGGTGGATGTGGTGGAGACCAACACCTTCGGTGCTTTCCGGGTTCCCCTGGCGGAGTACGGGCTCGAGGACAGGGCTTACGAGATCTCGCTGGCCGGAGCCCGTCTCGCCCGGGAGGTGGCCGACGGGTTCATCGCCTCCGATGGGAGGCAGCGTTGGGTGGCCGGGTCGATCGGGCCGGGGACGAAGTTCGCCACCCTGGGTCAGATCAGCTTCGAGGAGCTTGTCGACGCCTACCACGAACAGACCCGGGGCCTCATCGACGGCGGCGTCGACCTGTTGATCATCGAGACCCAGTTCGACCTGCTCGGCGCCAAGGCGGCCATCGAAGGGGCTCGCCGGGCCATGGCCGACGCCGCGGTGAGGCTCCCGATCCAGGTCCAAGTGACGATTGAGCTGACCGGGCGGATGCTGCCCGGCACCGAGATCGGCGCTGCCCTCACCTCCCTTGTCGCCATGGGCCCTGATGTGATCGGACTCAACTGCGCCACCGGACCCGGGGAGATGTGGGAGCCGCTACGTCACCTCGCCCGTCACTCGCCGGTGCCGGTGTCGGCGATTCCCAACGCCGGGCTTCCCAAGGTCGAGGAAGGGGAGATGGTCTACGACCTGGCCCCCGACGAGCTGGCCTCCCATCTCGTCGAGTTCGTCACCGAATTGGGGGTCGGTGTGGTGGGAGGTTGCTGCGGAACCAGCCCGGAACACCTCAAGGCGGTGGTGGAACGGCTCCGCCAGGTCCAGCCGCGGGTTCGTTCACCGCAGCCGATCCCGGCCGCGGCCTCGATCTACAGCCAGGTGCCCTTCGACCAGGACACCTCCTTTTTGATCATCGGGGAACGGTCCAACACCAACGGGTCCAAGGCCTTCCGGGAGGCTCTGCTCGCCGACGACATCGAAACCTGTATCGCCATTGCCCAGTCCCAGGTGGAGGAGGGCGCCCACATGGTCGATCTCTGTGTCGACTACGTCGGCCGGGACGGGGTGGCGGACATGAAACGCCTGGCCGCCGCCTTCGCCACCGACGTGGCCGCCCCGGTGGTGCTGGACTCCACCGAACCGGAGGTGATGGAGGCAGGCCTGACTCAGCTCGGCGGCCGCAGCGTCCTCAACAGCGCCAACCTGGAGGACGGCGACGGGGAGGGCTCCCGGGCGGACCGGGTGTTCAAGCTGGCGAAACGTTACGGGGCCGCGGTGATCTGTTTGCTCATCGACGAGGAGGGCCAGGCCCGGGATGTGGAATGGAAGATGCGAGTGGCCCGCCGCCTCTATGGCCTGGCGACGGAACGCTACGGGCTTCAGCCCGCCGACCTCTTCTTCGATCCGCTCACTTTCCCCCTCTCCACCGGCGGCGAAGACCTGCGTGGGGACGCGAGGTCGACCCTGGAGGCGATCCGTCGCATCAAGCATGAATTCCCCGGAGTGCGCACCGTTCTGGGTGTCTCCAACGTCTCCTTCGGGCTCAACCCTGCGGCACGGAGGGTCCTCAACTCGGTCTTCCTCCACGAGGCCGTGGAGGCAGGCCTGGATGCGGCCATCGTTCACGCCGGGAAGATCCTCCCCCTGAGCCGCATCGAACCCGACCAGCGCGAGGTCTGCGTTGACCTGATTTACGATCGACGCTCCGAGGGCTACGACCCCCTGGAGCGCCTGCTGGAGGTGTTCTCCGGGGTGAAGGCCACCACCGAGACCGTGGACCGCTACGAGGGGCTCGACCTGGGAGAACGGCTGGCCCGACGGATCGTCGACGGCGACCAGAAGAACATCGTTGACGACCTGAAGGCTGCCCTGGCCGAAGGACACGAGCCGCTGACGATCATCAACGACTTCCTTCTCGAGGGGATGAGGGAGGTGGGGGAGTTGTTCGCCTCCGGGGAGATGCAGCTTCCGTTCGTGCTCAAATCCGCGGAGACGATGAAGAAGGCCGTTGCCTTCCTGGAGCCGAAGATGAAAAAGGAGGACACCGTCAAGCGGGGCTCGGTGGTCCTGGCCACGGTAACCGGCGACGTTCACGACATCGGCAAGAACCTGGTGGACATCATCCTGAAGAACAACGGCTACGAGGTGCACAACCTGGGCATCAAGGTGGGGATCAGCGAGATGATCAAGACCTTCGAGGAGACCGGCGCCGACGCCATCGGGATGAGCGGGCTTCTGGTGAAGTCCACCCTGGTGATGCGGGACAACCTAGAAGAGCTGAAGCGGCGGGGCCTGGGTCATGTTCCGGTGCTGCTGGGCGGTGCCGCTCTTACCCGCCGCTATGTGGAGGGGGATCTGCGCTCCAACTACAAGGGTCCGCTCTACTACGGCAAGGACGCCTTCGCCGGCCTGACGGCCATGGGCAGGATCGTCGCCGGAGAGCCGCCGCCCCCACCCGTGGAACCTCGGACCCGCCGTGCCGTGGAAGCACCTTCGGCCCTTCCTCGACGGTCTCCAACGGTTGGTACCGACAATGAGGTTTTCAAGCCGCCCTTCGTCGGTTCCCGGGTGGTGAAGGGGATCCCCCTCGACGACATCGTCCCCTACCTGAACCTGACCGCCCTGTTCCGCAACCAGTGGCAGTTCCGCCCCACCAGGGGAGAGAGCGACGCCGAGTTCAAAGAGCGCCTCCAGCCGCTGCTGCGGGAACAGCTCGCCAGGGTCCGTGCCGAGGACCTGCTCACTCCGGCGGTGGTCTACGGCTACTTCCCGGCCAACGGAGACGGGGACGAGCTGGTGGTATGGGAGGACGAGAGTCGCAACGACCGGCTGGCCCGGTTCACCTTTCCCCGCCAGCGGGAGGAGCCCTACCTGTGCATCGCCGACTTCTTTCGACCGATCGACTCGGGGGAGGTCGACTATGCCGCCTTCCACATCGTGACCATGGGGAGTCGGGTGTCGGAGCGGACCAGAGAGCTCTTCGAGTCTGACCGGTATCAGGAGTATCTGCTGCTGCACGGCCTGGGGGTGGAGATGGCCGAAGCCCTGGCCGAGTACTGGCATTTCCGGATTCGGGAGGAGTGGGGTTTCGCCGACGAGGACGGTCCCACCTTGCACTCTCTGTTCCGGCAGAAGTTCCGCGGCGGCCGCTACTCCTGGGGGTACCCGGCGTGTCCGGATCTGGAAGACAACGAGACGGTCGCCCGGCTGCTCGGAGCCGACCGGCTCGGCATCGAGGTGGGCGAAGAGACCGGGTATCAGTACCACCCGGAGCAGACGACTTCGGCCATCATCTGCCATCACCCCCAGGCGAAGTACTTCGTGGCCCGCAAACCCAAGGAGGCGACGCTTGTTGACGCATAGCAGCGAGTGGCTGAGGATCGCCGAGATCAACCCTCCCGAGCTTCCCGACATGCGTCATAAGGCGCTTTTTCCGGCGTGGAAGCACGTGCTGGTCACCGACAACGTCTTCGGGCGAATCCGGGTCTCGCCCTTCGCCTTCTCGGCCCGGATCACCCACGACACCCCGGAGGTGAAGCCGACAGTGGTGGTCTCCACCCGGGACCGGAACATCCTCGCCATCGAATCGGAGGTCCGGGGGGCTCTGATGAATGGGGTGCGTTCCTTCCTGGTGGTGATTGGGGACACCGTGCCTCACATTGACCACCTGGCCCATCACCACGAGATCGTCGAGCACCTGCGGAACCTCCAGGAGGAGCTACCCGACTTTGAAGTGGGGATGCCCACCCGTTTCCGGGAGTGGCAGTTCCGCCGCCGCATCGAAGTGGGCGCTCAGTTCTTCGTTGCCGGGCCGGTGCTGGACCCCGATGTGGTGGAGGAGGAGGTGGCCAGGCTCAAGCTGGATGGGGACGACCCGCCGGTCTTCCTGATGCTGATCCCTCCCTTCAGCCCGGAGTGGGTGGACCGGATGGAGTCGATCGGGGCGGTCCCGGTGGGGGACCGGCTCCGTGGCCGTCTTGACGGTCTCGCTTCCGACGTGAGGCGCAAGCTGGCTTGGGAGATCACCTCGGAGATCGAACAGCGGGCGAAGGATGCCGGCTGCGCCGGGGTGGTGTTGATGGGACTGAAGTTCGAATCGGTGGTCTCGGAGGCCCCCGAAGCCTGGCGGTGATGGTTTAGCGTGTGCAGGAGTGCCGCTTAAGGCGGCACTCCTGCACACGCATGGCCTAGGTTGAGGGCGTGTTCGACACACCGGAGCCGCGTCGCACCCTGAAGGTGCTCCTCGGAGCCCTCGTCTTCACCCTTGGGGCCCAGTCGCTCCGCTTCTTCTTCGGATCGATCACCTGGTATCTGCGGGACACCGTCGGCATCCCGACGCTGCGGCTCGTCCCCATCGCCCTGGCGCCCTTCGTTGCAGCCGTGATACTTCCCCTCCTCGTCCGCCGGCTCACCCTGAGGGGGTCCCTATGGACGGGCACCTGGATCCTGGTGCTGGCCCGGGTGCTCAACCAGGCGGTGGACAGCCCCGCCGTGGACCTGTGGACCGCAGGTCTGGCCACCTTCGCCTTCGTCGGGCTGCTACCGCTCCTGCTCAGCCTGGGGCGACCCGCCCTCGTGGGAGGGATTCTGCTCGGGCTGGCCCTCGACTCGGCCATCAAGGGGATGAGGCTCAGCCTCGACCTTGCCTATCAGCCTGGGGTTCCCGCCCTCCTTGCCGTGTTCGCCCTGGCCGCGGCCACCGTCTACCTGCTATGGCTGGCCCTCCCACTGGAACATCAGGGTGTTACCTGGGGCTCGGGCTGGACGCTGATCGGGCTAGGGCCGTTCTTGTTCTTCGAATTTCTGGTGCTCCAGAACCAGGGGTGGACCTCCGAGGTGGGGGCTGTGGCCGGTCCTCAGACCCAGCTCAGGATCGCCGTCCTCAACGTGGTGGCCCTCATCGCCGTCGGCTGGCTGGAACGCAACCGAACCGCGGGGCTGGCAGCCCTGGTGGTGATGGTGGGGGCTGCGGTGGCTGCTGGGGCGAGCCCGGTGGTGTTCAACTCCTTTGCTCTCCTGGCGGTCCCCGCCGGGGCTCTGGTGTGGGCTTCACTGGCTCCCGACACCGATCGAGGCGGAGTCGGCGCCTCGGCGGTGTATCTGACCCTGGGGATGCTCCTCTTCGTGTTCATGGGCCTGGCCTACTACCTACCCATGGACATCGATTTCGGCTTCGGCCAGCAGGAGGCTCGTCTCGCCTTCGCCGCTGTGTTGGGCCTCTTTGGTCTGGCCGGGGTGGTGTCGCTGCCCGCCACCCGGCCCGGGGCCACCCGTCAGACCTGGGCTTTCGCGGCTCTGGCCTCGGTGCTGCCGTTGCTGGGACTGGCCTTCTCAGGGGGCCAGGCCCGCACCCTGGAGATACTGCCGGAGGGCACTATCCGGGCGATGAGCTACAACATCCACTCCGCTTACGACACTTCGGGACGCTTCAACATCGAAGGCATAGCCCGGGTGATTGAGGACTCCGGTGCGACTGTGGTCGGACTTCAGGAGGTACCCCGGGGCCGGCTGATCAGCGGGGTCACCGACGAGCTGACCCTTTTGGCGGACCGGCTCGGATTCGAATACTTCGCCTTCTTCGGCACCACCGATCCCACCTGGGGGAACGCCATTCTCAGTCGTTACCCCATCACAGGCGTTGAACGGGTCTACCTGCCCCAGGTAGGCACCCCGCTGCGCCGGGGATACCTGGCGGCGACGCTGATGGTGGACGGCAAGCCGTTGTTGTTCATCTCCACTCATCTCCAGCACGTGAATGATCCGGCGGTTCACGACGACGACCCCGAGGCGGACCTCTACCCGGTCCACACCGAACAGATCGCCACCATCCTCGAAGAGTGGGATGGTCGGGAGCCGGCCGTCCTGGTGGGGGACTTCAACGCCCGGCCCGAGTGGCGTCAGATCACCGAGCTGCTTAGCGCCGGTTGGGTGGACGCGTGGGCCGAGGCGGGCCGGGGGGAGGGCTTTACCTCCAATGCCGCTGACCCCAGGTTCCGCATCGACTACATCTTCCACACTGCCGACCTGCCCGCCACCGACGCCGGGGTGATCCAGAGCCAGGCCTCGGACCACTTCGCTGTGGTAGCCGACCTCGTTCGTCGGTAGCGCGTTCTCTCCCCGCAAAGGACCACATCCGGGCCCTGGTGCATTAGGTTCGCGGTTTTAGCAGGGGCCGGGCTCGTGCTGGGCCCGCCACTCGATGAGGCGCTGGGCGTCGTTGCGGATGGTGTTGATGGCGCTCTGACTGAGGCGCCTCACCTCCCGCTCGAACTGGGCGCGCCGCACCGACGAGTTGACGGTGAACCAGCGATCGTTCCCTTTGAGCACCCGGAGCCTGCCCACCTCGAACTCCCACACCTTTTCCACGCACACCCACCCTTGGCCCGTACGGCATTCCTCAATCAGGTAGGGCGTCGCGGTTATCACCTGGTAGAAGAAGGACCGGCGCACGGTGAAGATCTGGTAGTTGGTCATCCACTCGGTGACCTTTCCCGCCACGAAAGCTCCGAGCTGGGCGGTCTTCTCTAAGAACTCTGTCCCTGCCTGGACCGGCGTGGTGGGTACGTCGGGGACGAGGCCGACCGCCATGGTGGCGTCGATCCCACCCCGTACGATCCCCGCCCCGGTGGCGACGTACTTGCCCTGAGAGAAGCCGTTGGCAGCCCCTCCTATGTGCAGCCCCGCGGTGCGAGCGTTCATCATGTTGCCGGCGAAGTCCAGGTCCCGGGCCAGGTCGCTGAGGTTGGTGACCAGCTGCTCCCCGGCCTCTACGTTGCGCTCTGAGCCCTCGTAGCGGCCGATGATGATGGAGAAGTCCACGTTCACCCGGATGCGGTCCACCGGCCCTGCGGCTCGTCGGTAGCGGCGCTTCGGTTCGACGCCCTCACAGGGGTCGGAGGGTTCCTCGCCTCCACCCCCGGACGACACGCCGGGACCGGAAGGCCCAGAAGGACCTCCCTCTGTCCCGCCTTCGGTGCCGCCCTCGCCTTCGGAGGCAGCGGCCGCAACGGCCGCTCCGACACACTCCTCGTATGCCTTCTGGGCGGCGTCTGCGGCCGCGCAGGCCTCGTCGGCCTCCCTCTGGGCCTCGGTGGCCTTCTCACAGGCCTCCTCAGCCGCCTCCTCGGCCTCCTCGATGTCGGCGTCGATGTCCTCCAGCAGCTCCTTGAAGGCCTCGTCGGTCTCCCTCATCTCTTCGCGGAACTCGGGTGTGTCCATCTCCTTCCACTTGGCTTCGACCTCCTGGGCGGTGAGGCGGCCGGCCTTGTAGTCGGCCCACACTTCGCCCAGAGCCATCTTCTTCATGTGGAGATCCCGGGAGGTGATGCGGTTGCCGGCCTCGTCTTCCACCCAACCTCCGTCCTCGGTGCTCCAACAGGCCGGGGGCCAGGCTTGGCACAGCTCCTCGCGCTCTTCTTGGAGATCTTCCAGCTCCGCTTCGGCATCCTCACAGTCGTCGGCGGCCTCGTCGGCGGCCGCCTGGGCTTCGTCGCAGGCCTTCTGCGCCGCCTGCCACGCCTCCAGCAGCTCCTTGCAGGGGTCGTCCTCGCGGTTGTAGAGCCACCAGCCGAGGAGGGCGAGAATCAATCCGCCACCCAGTACCAGGCCCCAGGGGAAGCCGCCTTCCTCGGTAGCGGTCGTGGTTCCGGCGGTCACCGTCGTGGTCGGAGCTTGGGTGGTGGTAGGTGCCTGGGTGGTGGTCGTGGTGGGCGCCACGGTGGAGACCAACTCGACCTCGACGATGCCCAGATCGTCATCGGTCAGCTCAATCAGCCCGGTTTGGTCGGACCCAGTGTCCTCAGGCTGGTAGCTGAACCCCTCTTCCACACAGAAGGTGTACAGGTTGACCCCACCCAGCTCGCCGATGGCGCTCTTGGGCACGAAAAGGCCGACATAGTCTCCGATGACCACTGCCCGCACGTCGACGTCGAAGTCCGGCTCGAAGAAGCCGCTCTTGGCGATGGCGAGGGTGAAGGTGGAGGTCATTCCCTGCCCTTCGGGGTTGACCCCTAATCCGAAGGCAAGGTTGGTCCCTCCCGCCGGGTCTTGGGGAAAGTCGGAGCGGTTGACCCAGGTGTCGCCGCGACTCTTGTCATTGACCCACGCCATGTACTCGCACCGCCCAGCCACCTCCAGCGGGGGCATGCCGGCCAGGGTGAACCCGAACAGGTAGGCGCCACCTCCGAACTGCGAGCCGTCCTGGGGTGCTTCGCCGGTGATGGTGTAGAAGGGGGCGAAGTTGGGTGGTTCGACGTGGAGTGGCCCGGTGGGTGCCCAGATCTGGTTTTGGTCGGTGGAGGTGAACAGGTTGAGAGGCCCGGGCATGAAGCCAACCGTCCACGCGTCGAGGATGTCGATGTGATCCGGGGTGTAGCCGGGGGTCTGACCGGTGGAGTGGCCGAAGTCCCCAGCGGGGTCGGTCACGGTGCTCTTTCCGGTCTCCGGCTCCTTGGTGAACCTGGCAACGAACTGCTGGTTCTCCGGAGCCTGGAAGAAGTCGAGAAGGGGCCCGATGATGTCGTTGGGCTCCTCATCGGCCAGGACGGGGACCGCCGCGGTGAACAGGGCGATCAGGGCGAAGGTGACGAGGGTGATTCGTCGCATGAGGGCGGTTCCTCTCCGGAGTGGCTCCCCGCACCGTACATGATCCGGTCGCGTCATGCCTTGGGTCGTTTGACCCCCTTACGAACCCTTCTCCGCTAGCTCGTTCTCTTCCCGCAAAGGTCCACATCCGGCCCCTGGTGCATTAGGTTCGCGGTCAGCCCCTTCGATGCTCGGCCACCCGTCGGGCGAGATCGGGGAATGCCGGGTCGATCTCGTAGCGGTAGCTATCCCACCAGCCGTCCCTGCTGGGTTCGAAGCGTCGAGCAGGCGCCGTCTCTGAGGACAGAGCGAGGTCCTTCATCCTCCGCTCCAGCTCCACCCGGCTCACCGTCGCCGAGCCCGGTTCCAGAGGCGGAAGCACCCGCATAGAGACCCTGCACCCGTAGCGGAGACGGTCGGTGAAGGGATGCTCCCACACTCGGTGGGTTCCGGTGATAACCACCGGCAGCAGCGGAACTCCCAGCCGGTCGGCGAGACGGAAGGCCGACGACGTGAAGGCCGATTCGATTCCCAGGATCGTTCCCTGGGCGAAGAGCACCAGGCTCTCTCCTCGGGCGAAGGTCCGTTCCGCCTCGGCGAGCAGTCGGCGCAGGCCGCCTACCCGGTCTTCGGGTCTGACCTCGATCTGGTCCGAAGAGCGGAGGTAGCGGCCCAGGATGGGCCAGTGGAACAGCTCGTCGCGGGCGACGAAACGGAGCCGCAGGGGAAGGTGACCCAACAGCAGCGGATCGGCCAGCCCCTCGTGTAGAGGGAGGACCACGTAGCGCCTTTCGGGGTCCACGCTCTCCAGGCCGGAGATGTCCTCCTCCAGAGCCAGGAACCGTCTCGCCGCTCGCGCCCAGAGGGCTGCTGCCGAGTAGGCCTGGCGGCGTGGAACCCACCGAGAGACGGAGGCCAGAACCGGCCCCCCGACTCCGATGAGCACGGTGGCCCCTGCCACGGTCCTGATCAGATCACCGACGCCTTCGACTTGGAAGCGCCCGAACCTGTAGCTGGCCATTGGAGCCAATCTAAGCTGGCTTCCCGGGTTGACGGGAGGGACGACCCAGGTGATAATCCTCCGCCAATGAGCCGTTATCAGACCCGTCAGTGGTGGTGGCCCTCCCCATAGGAGGTGGCTACCCGACGGCTCTGCCCTGACCGAACCGACAAGACCCACCTCCCGATCGTGAGGTGGGTTTCTCGTTTCCCGGGTTGCGCTCCTCACGGTCCCCCACCGAATCGAGGAGCCCATGGACGCACCCTTCGACATAGCAGCCGACCTGCATACGCCGGTCTCCGCCTACCTGCGGCTGGCGGGACTCGCCCCGCGCTATCTGCTGGAGAGCGTGGAGGGCGGCCACCAGGGTCGCTTCTCCTTCATCGGCTTCGGCTCCTCCCGGGAGGTGACCGTGGAGCCGGAAGGTGTCTACCTCGATGGTGTCCACCTCGACGACGACCTCCTCCCCGGGCTGAGAAAGGCCCTGGCACAGCTTCCGTCCCTCAACCCTGACACCACCGACCAGCCCTTCGCCGGCGGTCTGGTGGGGGCGAGCGCCTTCAACCTGGTGCGGCGGCTGTACGACCTGCCTGCCGCACCCCATCCCACCCCCCGGATCGAAGGGCACTACCTGGCCACCGAATCGGTGCTGGTCTTCGACCACCTCACCCGACGCATCGCCCTACTCCACACTGGGACGGAGACGGAGCGGCGCGCCCTCCGCGGTGAGGTGATCGCCGCCCTGCGAGGTCCGGTGGAGGTCGGCAACGGGTCGGGTTCCCATTCGGTGCCGGTGCCCAGCATGAGCCCGGGCGACTTTGTTGACGCGGTGGAGCGGACCAAAGCCCACATCACCGCCGGCGATGTCTATCAGCTCGTCGTCTCGCTCCGGCTCACCGGCCATACCGACCTCGACCCGTTCTCGGTCTACCGGGGACTGCGGCTCCTCAACCCCTCCCCCTACATGTTCTTCCTCGACTTCGGAGGACACCAGGTGGTGGGCTCCTCCCCGGAGGCGCTGGCCCGTCTCCAGGGGCGGCGGGCCGAGCTGCGGCCCATCGCCGGCACCCGCCCCCGCGGCGGCGACACCGGAGAGGACCGACGTCTCGAAGCTCAGCTTCTCGCTGATCCGAAGGAAGCTGCCGAGCATGTCATGCTGGTCGACCTGGCTCGTAACGACCTGGGGAGGGCCGCCACCGCCGGCAGCGTGCGGGTAGAGCCCTATAGGACCATCGAGCGCTACAGCCACGTGATGCACATGGTCAGCGGGGTGACCGGCGAACTGAGACCGGAGATGGACGCCTTCGACCTGTTCGCCGCCACCTTCCCCGCGGGCACGGTCACCGGAGCCCCCAAGCTGGCAGCCATCGAACTGATCGACGAGTTGGAGCCGGTATCGAGGGGTTTCTACGCCGGTTCGGTGGGCTACTTCGGCCGGGACGGATCGATGGACCAGGCGATCACCATCCGCAGCGTGTTCTTCGAAGGGGACCGGTTCGCCTACCAGGCGGGAGCAGGGATCGTCGCCGACAGCGACCCGGTCCGGGAACATCAAGAGGCGATGGACAAGGCGGCCGCTATCGGCGCGGCGTTGGAGCTGGCGAAGGAGGGCCTGTGAGCCGGATACTGATGATCGACAACTACGACTCCTTCACCTACAACCTGGTCCAGGCCTTCCTGGGGATGGGAGCCGAAGTGGAGGTGTGCACCAACGACGGCATCGGCCCGTGCCAAGCCGACACCCTGGAGCCCACCCACCTGGTGATCTCCCCGGGTCCGGGACGTCCCGAGGCCGCGGGAGCATCGATGGAGATGATCCGCCACTTCGCCGGCCGGATCCCGATCCTGGGGGTCTGTTTGGGCCATCAGGCCGTGGCGGCGGTCTTCGGAGGAAGGGTCGGCGCCGCGGCGACCCTGGTACACGGGAAGGCCTCCGCGGTCTACCACGACCGCCGCAGTCTTTTCGCCGGGGTCCCCAACCCCTTCCCCGCTGGGCGGTACCACTCCCTGGCGGTCCTCGAGGAGGGCCTTCCCGACACCCTGGCCATCACCGCCTACACCTCTGAAGGGGAGATCATGGGCATCCGTCACCGCACCCTTCCCATCGAAGGGATCCAATTCCACCCCGAGAGCGTCCTCACCCCGCTGGGGGAGCGCCTGCTGGCCAACTTCCTCGACGCCTCGGCAGCCGACCAAACCCCGGCGATGGCAGAGGTGCGGAGATGAGGGCCCTGATCGAGAGGCTGCTGGCCGGCTCCGACCTCAGCGGCGAGGAAGCGGCTCTTCTGTTGGAGGGGCTGACCGACCCCAGCCTGGATCCGGCCCAGGCGGCGGCGGCCCTCGCCGGGCTGCGGGCCAAGGGTGAGACGGCGGAGGAGCTGCGTGCCTTCGCCCTGGGTTTGAGGCGGATGGCGGTGGAGACCGGGATTCCCGCCGACGTGGCCGCGGTGGACGTGGTGGGCACCGGCGGCGACGGATCCCACAGCCTCAACCTCTCCACCGGCGCGGCCCTGGTGGCGGCGGCCGCCGGCCAGCCGGTGGTCAAACACGGCAACCGATCCG
Source organism: Acidimicrobiia bacterium (assembly GCA_046756405.1). Lineage (GTDB taxonomy): Bacteria > Actinomycetota > Acidimicrobiia > Spongiisociales > ZC4RG35 > JBHHWH01. The sequence continues at coordinate 23,351 of JBHHWH010000029.1, forward strand.
TCTCCAGCCGCAGCGGCAGCTTCGATGTCCTCTCCGCTCTGGGGATGGGTGTGCCCGGGGCGCCGCCAGAGGCGGCACGGCTGTTCGCCGAAACCGGGTTCACCTACCTCTTCGCTCCGATCTACCACCCGGCGATGAAGGCCGTAGCTCCGGTGAGGCGAGCCCTGGGGGTGCGCACCATCTTCAATCTGGCCGGGCCCCTGGCCAACCCGGCTTCGCCTCCCTACCACGTGGTGGGCGCCTACAGCCCTTCCTCGGCCCGGATGCTCGCCGAAACCCTGGCTGGAATGCCGCTGCGGCGGGCCTATGTGATCCACGGAGCGCCAGGCTGGGATGAACCCACTCCGGTCGGCCCCTACCTTCTCCTCGAAGTGACACCGGGGAAGGTCGAGGAGCGCACCGAAGATCCGGCACGCTTCGGCTTGGAGCCCTGCAGCCCCGACCAGCTCGCCGGGGGCGATCCCCACTACAACGCCGCGGCTCTCCTCCGGGTCCTGGAGGGAGAGCGGGGGCCGCACCGTGACGCTCTCCTGCTGGGGGCTTCCCTGGCATTGCGGGTGACCAGGAGGGTCCCCTCCCCGGAGCAAGCCCTGGCCGCAGCCGCTGCGGCTATCGACGACGGCCGGGCCCTGGCGTTGGTCCAGCGTCTCGCCGCGGAGGCCGCCAATGTCTGACTTCCTGGCCGCCATGGCGTCGTCGAGCCGCGACCGGGCGACGGAGGCCAGATCACGCCGGGCCGAACTCGAGACAAGGGCCAGGTCGGCGCCCCCTCCCCGGCCCCTCGATGTGGACGGCTCCGGCTTCGACCTGATCGCCGAGCCCAAGCCGGCTAGTCCCTCCGAGGGGGTGTTCCTCGACGGCTCGGATCCCGCCCAGGCGGTGTTGGACCTGTCCCGGGGTTTCGCCACCGCAGGCGCGGTAGCGATCTCGGTGCTCACCGAGCCCACCCAATTCGGTGGCAGCCTCAACCACTTGGAGGCGGTCGCCTTGGAGGTCGGCCTCCCGGTGATGCGGAAGGACTTCCTCACCGATCCACTCCAAGTTCTCGAAGCCCGGGCCGCCGGGGCCTCAGGAGTCCTGGTGCTGGCCCGGCTCTGTACAAGGAGCCTCCTCGACGAGATGGTCGGCCTGGCCCGAGCCCTGGGGATGTTCGTGGTGGTGGAGGTCTTCGACGAAGCGGACCTGGAGGAGGCGTCGGTGGTCTTTGACCAGGAAATCCTCATCGGGGTCAACACCCGCGATCTGGCCACCCTGGAGGTGGACCAGACCCGGCTCTCCTCCCTGGCTCCGATTATCCCCGCCCACCTGCCCGCCGTGGCCGAGAGCGGTATCACCCTCCCCGAGCACGCCGCCGAAGCGGCCCGTCTCGGCTACCGGATGATGCTGGTGGGCACCGGGCTGGTCACCAGCCATGATCCCAGCGCCGCTGCCCGCGACCTCCTGGCCGCGGGGAGGAGTTTGCTCCGATGAGTATCTGGGTGAAGGTGTGCGGGATCCGGGACGAGGAGACTGCCGCTGTCTGCGAAGAGGTGGGGGTCGACGCCGTGGGTTTCGTCTTCGCCGACTCTCCGCGTCGGATCAGCGCGGTCCGGGCGGGAAGGATCGCCTCGGGGATGGCGGCGGCGATGGCGAAGGTGGCGGTGTTCCGCCGTCCCAGCATTGCCGCAGTCGACCGGGTCCGGGTCTTCTTCCCCTTCGACCTGATCCAGGCCGACCACACCGCCCTGGCCGGTGTCACGGGGATCGGAACCCTTCCCGTGTTCCGTGAGGGAGACGGCGTGGAGGAAAGTGTGGCCTCCTTCTGCACGAAGAGACCGGGGGTTGGATTCCTCTACGAAGGCGGACGCAGCGGGGTGGGGGAGAAGGTGGACTGGCGGCGGGCGGGGAGGGTCGCCCGGCTGGGCCCGATGGTCCTAGCCGGCGGGCTCACCCCCGGGAACGTGGGCGAGGCGGTCCGCAGGGTCCGCCCCCACGGGGTAGATGTGAGCAGCGGCGTCGAGTCGAGGCGGGGACGGAAGGACCCGGGGCTCATCGCCGCCTTCGTGGAGGCGGTGCGGGCCGCAGAAGCGGAGGTGGCGCCGTGACCCTTCCGACGGAGCTGGTGGATGCCGCCCCGCCGGCCAACGGGCGGTTCGGTTCTTACGGAGGTCAATACGTGCCGGAGACACTGATGGCCATGGTGGAGAGGCTCGCCAAAATCGAGGCCACCACCATACTCCTCACCG
>JBHHWH010000030.1:0-25218 GCA_046756405.1 Acidimicrobiia bacterium
CCGATGGAGACCACGACGGTGGCGGAGTCGGTGATCTGGGTGCCCGGGGCGGGGTTGGTGGTCACGATCTTGCCCACCAGGTTGGGGTCGGTGACCTCCACCGTCTCTTGCACCAGGGTCAGTTTCACCCCGGTGGCGAGTTGGAACTCCTGGGCCCGGGTCTGGGCCTGTTCGAAGGTGAGGCCGACGAGATTGGGCAGGTTCCCCACCGGCATCTCCCCGGTGGAGAGGTAGACGGTCACGGTCTCACCCTGTTTCAGCTCTTCGCCGGGCTCGGGCGTCTGGTAGACGACGGTGCCGGCCGGCTCCACGGAGGCCACCTCGATCACCGCCACATTCAGCCTGGCCTCCAACGCCAGCCTGTCCTCGGCCTCCTCCTGGGTAAGTCCGACAACAGGGGGCACAAAGGTGGTAGGCCTGACCAGATAGTTCCTGATGTTGGGCGGCTCCGGAGGAAAGTCGGTCTCGGGGAGATCTTTGAGCACGATGTCCATGAACTCCGCCCAGATGGGTGCCGGGACCGTGGCCCCGAAGATCCGGGACACCTTTTGGTTCAGGTCGCCACGGATGACCACGTTCTCCAAGGGGATCTGCTGGGCTTCGTAGCCCACCCACACCGCGGCGGAGTATTCGGGGCTGAAGCCGACGAACCAGGCATCGAGATAGGACTGGTGGGTGCCGGTCTTACCTCCGACGCGACCCACCATGTACTGGTAGGGCCTGGTTCCATCGGGCAGCCGCTTGTTGAATACCTTGGCTGCGGTTCCTATGGCGGGAACCTTGAGCAGGGCCCGTCGCACCGCGGCGAAGATGGCCGGGTCCGCCACCTGGGGCGGCTCGGCATCATGCTGGTAGATGACGTTGCCGTCCTTGTCCACGATCTTGTCGATGATGTAGGCCTCGGCGTGGGCGCCGTTGGTGGCGAAGTTGGAGTAGGCCGAGGCCATCTCCAGGGTGGAGACCGCCGAGGAGCCCAAAGGGATGGAGAGAACAGGCTCCAGAGGTGACTCGATGCCCATCTTCTGGGCCATCCTGACGATGTTCTCCGGGCCCACGGCCAGAGAGACCTGGGCGTAAACGGCGTTGACCGAACGGTAGGTGGCCATCTCGAGGGGGATGACACCAAGGGAGGAGCCCGCGTTCTTGACCTTCCAGATGTTGGTCCCGTCGGGGGAGCAGATGAAGGGGCATTCGATCTCGATGGGGCTCTTCCCGCTCCAGTACTCGTTCAGACTGTGCCCCTGGCTGAGGGCGGTCGTCAAGGCGAAGGGTTTGAAGGCAGAACCAGGATTGCGCCGGCCCTGGACTGCCAGGTCGAACTGGCTGAAGTCGAAGGGGAGCCCTGAGGCCATGACCCTCACCGCCCCGGTGCCGTTCTCCACCATGGTGATGGCCCCAGTCGGTGTGCAGGAGTGGATCTCGGCGTATCTGGCGTAGAACTCGGGCTTGTCGTCGAAGTCGGGGAAGATCTCCTTGCAGGCCTCCAGGTTCTGCTCGTAGGGCAGCAACGGCAGCCAGCGTTGCAGGATCCGGTTGGCTTCCTTCTGCAGCTTCAGATCGATAGTGGTGAAGATCTGGAGGCCGCCGCCGCCCTCGCAGGCCACGTCATCGGCGGGACAGCCGAAGATGACCCGCTTGCGCTCGTCGATCGTCTTGCCCAGGAAGGCGAACTCAGGGGAGTTCAACAGCTCCTTTTTCACCTCGGCCACCACATGGTCGGCTTCGCCGCGGCGCAACGGGGAGTCGACCACGCCCAGGGGTCGCTGGCTGAAGTACTCCGCCTGGGCTTCGGTGATCCATCCTTCTTCCGCCATTTGGGCGATCACCTTGTTGCGGCGTTCCAGGGTGACCTCGGGACGTCTCCTCGGGTTGTAGAGGCTGGGGTTGCGGACCAGCACCGCCAGGGTGGCCGCCTGGTCGACGGTCAAGTCGTCCAGTTCCTTGCCGTAGAACTCCTCGGCGGCCGCCTTGATCCCGTAGGCCCCGGCACCGAAGTACACCGAGTTCATGTAAAACTCGAGGATCCGCTCCTTGGAGAAACGCCGCTCCAGCTCGGCGGAGATGAAGGCCTCGTTCACCTTGCGGCGAATGGTGAGTTCGTTGCCGACGAAGGCGTTTTTCACCACCTGCTGGGTGATGGTCGACCCTCCCCGGGTGGTGTCGTAGATGATGTTGTCGATCGCCGCGGAGAGGATCGCCGAGAAGTCGATGCCCTCGTGCTGGAAGAAGTCGGAGTCTTCGGCGGCGAGGATCGCGTTGACCACGACCTCGGGCACTTCGTCGTAGGGGACCGGCTCCGAGTTGCGTCCGTCGTGCAGTTCGGCCAACACCTCCCCGGAGGCGGCGTAGATGCGGCTCACCCGGCTCAGGTCGGGGAGGGTCAACTCCAGGGAGCGGGTGTCGGGCACCCACTCCTCGGTGACCTCCTCGAAGGTGCCGAAGGCGGTGTCGGCCCCCAAGAACGCGAACAGACCGACCCAACCCGAGAGGAGAAGGGAGATGGAGAGGAGGGTGGCCAGGGCGCCGAACCAGCGGCCCCGCCTTTCCCGCGCCTCGACCTGATGAATGAGGGCTTTCCTGGCCATGTAGGGGTATGTGACGTCCGGAGGTTGCGGTTGAGTTCCCGACAAAGGATCCTGGACGGTGTAAGGATACCGAGACAATGAGCGAAACTCGTCGCACCTCCAGCGGCATCGAGATCAAGGTCGTCTACTCCACGCCAGCCGATCCGACCCGGATCGGCGATCCGGGGAAGTACCCGTTCACCCGCGGGCCCTACCCCACCATGTACCGGGGCCGGCTGTGGACCATGCGCCAGTACGCCGGGTTCGGCACCGCCGAGGAGACCAACCGCCGCTTCCGCGACCTCCTCGACGCCGGCCAGACCGGCTTGAGTGTCGCCTTCGACCTTCCCACCCAGATGGGCCTCGACTCCAACCATCCCCTGGCGGCGGGGGAGGTGGGCAAGGTGGGGGTGGCCATCGACACCCTCGACGACATGAGGCGACTGTTGGCCGGGATCCCCCTGGGGGAGGTCTCCACGTCGATGACCATCAACGCCACCGCTCCGATCCTGCTGCTCCTCTACGAGCTGGTAGCCGAAGAGCAGGGGGTCGACCCTGCCGAACTGCGAGGAACCGTCCAGAACGACATCTTGAAGGAGTACGTGGCCCGGGGCACCTACATCTACCCGCCCCGACCTTCGATGCGGCTAGTTACCGACCTGTTCGCCTACGCCAACGGCCACCTGCCCCGCTGGAACACCATCTCCATCTCCGGTTACCACATCCGCGAGGCGGGAGCCACCGCCACACAGGAGCTGGCCTTCACTGTCGCCAACGGTCTGGCCTATGTCCAGGCGGCCATCGACGCCGGCCTCGACGTAGACGACTTCGCCCCCCGGCTCTCCTTCTTCTGGAACTGCCACAACGACTTCTTCGAGGAGATCGCCAAGTTCCGGGCTGCCCGACGTATCTGGGCCCGGCACATGCGCCACGAGGTGGGGGCGGAGAACCCCAAGTCGTGGGCGATGCGCTTCCACACCCAGACCGCAGGCTCCACCCTCACCGCCCAGCAGCCCCTCAACAACATCGTCCGCACCACCCTCCAAGCCCTAGCCGCTGTCCTCGGTGGGACCCAGTCGCTGCACACCAACGCCTACGACGAGGCCCTGGGCCTGCCCACCGACGAGAGCGCCCTGGTGGCGCTGCGCACCCAGCAGGTGATTGCCTACGAGTCGGGAGTGGCCAACACCGTCGACCCTCTGGCCGGCTCCTACTTTGTCGAGGAACTGACCGACCTGGTCGAGGAGAAGGCCGAGGAGCTGCTGGAGAAGGTGGCCGGCATGGGCGGGGCGGTGGCGGCCATCGAAGAGGGGTGGATGCAGTCCCAGATCGAAGACTCCGCCTACGCCGAAGCCCGCCGTCAGAACAGCGGCGAGTCGGTGGTGGTGGGCGTCAACCGGTTCACCTCGGAGGAGGAGACCGAGGTCCCGGTGCTGGAGATCGACCCTGCCCTGGAGGCGGACCAGAGGGCGCGGCTGGAGGAATGGAAGGCCTCCCGGGACACCGCCGCGGTGAAGGCAGCCCTGAAGGCGGTTGAGGAAGTGGCGAAATCGGAGACCAACCTGATGCCGCCGATGAGAGAGGCCCTACGCCTAGGGGCCACGGTGGGGGAGGTCTCCGACGCCCTGCGCGCTGTTTTCGGTGTCCACCGTCCCTCCGGGTAGCGTCCCGGGCTGAACCATGAGCGACACCAAACCCCATCTCCTCATCATCGGCGGCGGTCCCGCCGGCACCCAGGCGGCCACCACCGCGGCGCAGAAGGGCGCCCAGGTCACCCTGGTGGAAAAGGACATCGTCGGCGGCGCCGCCCACCTCCTCGACTGTATCCCCTCCAAGACCATGGCCGCCTCCGCCCTGCGCCATACCTCGGTGCGTAACGCAGTCAAGCTGGGCCTGGTCAACGACCCCGGACGGGTCGACCCGAAGGTGCTCTCGGAGCGCATCGACGAGATCACCTCCGACATCAACCGCAACTGGATGGACCTCCTCACTTCCCAGAAGGTGGAGATCCTCCAGGGGACAGGCCGGTTCGTCGGTGCCCACGCGGCGGTGGTGGAGACAGAAGAAGGGGAGAGGGAGATCAGCTTCGACATGGCCCTCATCTCCACCGGCTCATCGCCGCGGGTGCCCGACTGGGCGCCGGTGGACGGCAAACGGGTGCTTACCACCCGCCACTGCTACGACCTCGAAGAGGTCCCGGAGCACATCGTGGTGATCGGATCGGGGGTCACCGGAGTGGAGTTCACCCACATCTTCGAATCGATGGGCTCCGAAGTGAGCCTGGTCGTCTCCCGGCAGCAGATCCTTCCCTACCGCGACCCCGAGGTAGCCGCCGTCTTGGAGGAGGACTTCCTCGAGCGAGGCGTGAAGCTGGTCATCGGGGCTCGGGCCACAGCTATCGAGGTGAACGAAGCCGACGTCTCGGTGGTCTGCAATGACGGCCGGATAGTCGAAGGCTCCCATGCGCTGCTGGCCGTGGGCTCGGTGCCCAACTCGGCGGGCCTGGGATTGGAGGCCGCCGGAGTGGAGGTGGACGGCCGGGGCTTCATCCCCGTCGACGAGTACCAGCGGACCTCGGTCCCCCACATCTACGCCGCCGGAGACGTCACCGGCCAGATGCTGTTGAGTTCGGTGGCGTCGATGCAGGGACGCAAGATCGCCCGCCACGCTCTTGGTCTGCCGGTCACCCCCCTCGACTACTCCAAGGTGGCCGAGGCCATCTTCACTGAGCCCGAGATCGCCTCCGTGGGTCTGGTCGACGTCGAAGCCGCCGCCCAGGGACGCAAGGTTCGGACCACCAAGGTGCCCTTTGCCTCCAATGCCCGCTCGGTGCTCCAGCATTTCACCAGGGGCTTCGTCAAGATCACCTCCGACCCCGCCACGGGGATCGTCCTCGGCGGCACCATCGTCGGCCACCGGGCTTCGGAGCTGATCGGCATCGTCGCCCTGGCGGTCCAGGCCCAGGTGACCGCCGTCACCCTGGTGGAGACGCTGATGGTCCACCCGTCGATGACCGAGGCCATCACCGACGCCGCCGAATAGGGGAGCGGGGGCACGCATTCACATAAAGGTTGAGAGGCGGATTGCCGACAATTGCACTGCTGATCATGAAGAGATTTTCCGCCGTGGTGGACGGCCCGGCGCCACGACGGAGCGACGAGCCGCCAGAAGACAAAGGGTTCTACGAGCCCGACCAGCTTCGATCGCGAATGTTGGGCATCTCGTGGACCTCGCAGCGGGGCGCCAAATTGAATCTCCCGCCTCCCCCGAAAGTGACGCTCAAGCTTCTCAGCAGCCTGGCGGCCATCGCCTTGGTGGCCGTCGCCGGTTGGGCGTTCAGCGCCTATCACCTCGACCATCTAGACGCGGGGCTCATCAACGATGCGGGCCGGCAGCGTTTCTTGAGCCAGCGCATTGCCCTCAACGCCGTCCGTCTCGCCATCGAACCCGATGTAGGGGTCAGGCAAGACCTACGCGCTGCTCTTGCCGCCGACGCCTCCACTCTGAGCCGGGTCCAGCCGACACTGGCCCATGATCACACCCCCCCGGACCTGGACAAGATGGTCGGCGAATACGCGGCGCGGGCCGGTGCCCTAGCCCAAGTTCCCGACGGGGAGCTGACACCGGATGGCCCCGACCTTCGGGCTCTGGTTGCTGCCGGCGATGAGGTCCTGGCCCGACTCGATGCCTTCGTCACCGAACTGGAGCTGCACTTCGAGTCCCACCTCTCCAGTCTGAAGCTGTCCGCGATCATTGCGCTCGGCGCTGTTCTCGTATCGCTGCTGGGGTTGGGCCCGTTCGTGTTTCTTCCCATGGCTCGTCGTATCCGACGCGAGACGGAAGCGCTTGAAGTGCTGGCACGCTCCAAGGACGAACTGATCGCCTCGGTCAGCCACGAGCTGCGCACACCCCTGACCGCCATCCTCGGCTTTGCTGAGGTGCTGCGAGCCGATCGAGACGACCTTCCTCCATCCGAGCGGAGTGATCTTCTCGAATTGATCGCACGTGAGAGCGAGGACGTCGCCGGGATCGTCGAAGACCTACTCGCGGCCTCGCGGGTCGAGATCGGAAAGCTCGCGGTGATCCGGGTCCAAGTGAGCCTCCGCGCCCAGCTAGCGCAGGTCTTGGAGAGCCGGGTCGACCCGTCTGGAGCCAGAATCGAAGTTCCCGACTCTTCGGTACGCGCTTGGGGCGACCCAGCCCGGGTCCGCCAGATCGTCCGCAACCTGGTCTCCAACGCCATCCGCCACGGCGGAGAGCACTGCTGGATTCGGATCTCCGCCTCCGACACCACCGCCAGCCTGATGGTTTGTGACGACGGGCCCGGGGTGCCCGATGTCGACGCTGAGGCGATCTTCAGCCCCTACCACACGGCGAACAAGGAAATGGCCCGCCCCGGATCCGTCGGACTCGGCCTCACCCTCTCCCGACGCCTGGCCCGGCTCATGGGAGGCGACCTCACCTACCGGCGAGAAGATGGACATACGGTCTTCGAACTGACCCTCCCCTTGGTTGAGGAGCCCAGCACGACCTGACCGATAGCCACACACCTATCCATGACCGAGGCCATCACCGACGCCGCCGAGTAGAGGCACAGGGCTGACACCGGCAGATAAGACAGTCCGCGACTAGGCATTTCATCCTGAGCCCCCGGGTGCGCCCAGGTACAGTCACCGTTCGCCGAACAGGAAGGTTTGAGATGCTCGCAACGGTTCTGGCGCTGGTCGCCCTGATCCCGGTTGGTGCCGCCTCCATGATCACCGGCGACTTTTCGCAGATGGTCTACAAGCCCACCCGGCGTCGCGTCCACTGGTTTCTGAAGCGTCGCCGGTTGGTGATCGGCGCCAGCGCCGCTCTCTGGTTGCTGGCCCTGTCGGCGCACCTCGCAGTTGGCGAGACCAACGTTGTCCTTCTGGTCGTGACCGGAGTGTTGGTGGCCCTGTTCACCTTGCTGGGATATGGGATGTCGCCGTATGTGATGTTCCCGTCTCTCCGCGGTCCCCAATGGATGTCGGCGGAACAGGCAGGCTCGATGATCGGCGACGAGGAGGACGTGATCGGGGTGGAGATCAACGGGGATGCCCGCGCCTTCCCGATCTCGTGGAGCTTCCGACCCCATCTCATCCAGGACACCATCGGTGGCGAGCCGGTGCTCATGAGTTACTGCTTGCTCTCCAACTATGGGATTGCCTTCCGGGCGGAGCTGGACGGGGAGCCGATGCACTGCATCATGCCCATCCAATGGGAGAACAACATGGTCATCTACGACACGGCGGGTGACAGGCTGATCCAGCAGATCGAGGGGAAGGTGCTCTACGGGGAGGGTGTCGGTCGGTCCCTCGACAGCTATCCGACCCAGATCATGCCCTGGTCGGCCTGGCAGAGACTTCACCCGGAGACGAAGGTGCTCCACAACCCACCCGCTGGGGTTTGGGACCGTTTTGTTCGCCGGTTCATCGGCACCCAGTTCCTCGAGGAAAACCGCAGGCGGGAAGAGCCCATGTTCCCGACCATCGACACCATCGACGAGCGCCTACCCAGCAAAGCCGAGGTGGTCGGTGTCGAGGCCGGTGGCGTGTATCGGGCGTATCCAGCCGACCGTGTGGCACAGGCCAGCGTCGTCAACGACGAGATAAGTGGGGTCCCGATCGTTGTAGTGGCCCTCGGCGGAGGGATCGCGGTCTTCGAGAGGAGTTTCGGTGACCAGGTCCTCGAGTTCTCTTCCCAAGGAGGAGAGACGTTCCGGGACGCCTCGGGGAGCGAGTGGAACATGAGGGGAGAAGCCGTCTCGGGACCCCTCCAGGGGAGAAGCCTGCATCCCTACCGGCACTACAGCCGGGTGCTGTGGTTCGTCTGGTCCAACTTCTTCCCGAACACCGAAGTGGCGGACCTCAGCGTCTGACAGCCCGACCGCGCGGTGCTACTAACAGTCAGGAAAGAATCGTTATCTAGTACTTGACAACGCCTAGAATCGAACATATGTTCTACACTATGGAGTGGGATCACATCACCACCGACGAAATCGAACAGAAGCTGATCTCCTGCCGGGAGACCCAGTCCCGTCTCCACGCCCTGGAACTGGAGCTGTTGGAGGAGCTGGACCGGCGTCAGTTCGCTACTGCTGATGGTTCCAGGTCGATGCAGGAGTGGACCGCTGCCAGATTTGGATGTGGGCCCGGATACGGCGAAGAGGCTGGTGGGGACCATGCGTAGGACTTGTGACCGTCCTGACCTGCGGGAAGCCCTCGCCGACGGTATCTCCCTAGACCGTGTAGAAGCCCTGTCTCGTATTTCTGAGGACTTTGGATTGTGGCTAGCCGGCACCGTTCCCGTCGCCCTCCGTCCCGAACACCTACCCGAATTCACCCCAGACCAGCATGCGAGCCGGCTTCGACGCGCCCGTACACAGAGCCCCTTTACCTGATGATGGCGATCACCTGACCGGCGGTGACCGTGTCTCCCGGCTCCATCCGCAGCTCGACGACCTCGCCGTCGTTGGGGGCGCCGACCTCGTTCTCCATCTTCATCGCCTCCAGGACACAGATCGGCTCTCCGGCCTTGACCGGCTCTCCGGCCTTGACGTGGACCTTGACGATCGTTCCCTGCATCGGGGCGGTGACCACCCCGTCGGAGGGCTTGGCACCGCCGGCGGTGGCCGGCTTGGGGCGGCGGCGGCTAACCTCTCCCGGGGCCCGGGTCGGTTCCGGCGCCCAGTAGGTGACGGTGAACCGGCGTCCCCCCACCTCCACGGTGAGATCCCGTTTCGCCAGCTCCTCGTCGGCGGGTACCACCGGCATCGGCTCGGGGCTGCCCTTCAAGGGGACGGTCTCCTCCATCCAGCGGGTGTGATGGCGGGCTTCGATGAAGTCCTCGTGGTCCAACACTGCCAGGTGGGCGGGGATGGTGGTGGCCACTCCCTCTACCCGGAACTCCTGCAGGGCTCGCTTTCCCCGTTTGATCGCCGCTTCCCGGGTGGGGGCCCAGACCACCAGCTTGGCCATCAGGTTGTCGTAGTACTGGGAGATGGTGGTGCCCGGTCTCACCCAGGAGTCCACCCGCACCCCCGGCCCCGACGGCTCCGCCCACTCCACCACCCGGCCCGGCGAGGGGAGGAAGTTGTCGTAGGGGTCCTCGGCGTTGATGCGGAACTCGATGGCGTGACCCCGCGGCTCCACCGGATCCAGATCCGGTCGTTCCCCGTCGGCGATGCGGAGCTGCCACTCCACCAGGTCGAGGCCGGTGACCATCTCGGTGATCGTGTGCTCCACCTGGAGGCGGGTGTTCATCTCCAGGAAGTAGAAGTCGCCGTCGGGGTCGACTAGGAACTCCACGGTGCCGGCGTTGACGTAACCACAGGCTTTGGCCACCGCCAGGGCTGCCTTGCCCATGGCCCGGCGCTGCCTCGAGGTGAAGCCCGGGGAAGGGGTCTCCTCGATGAGCTTCTGATGGCGGCGCTGCACCGAGCAGTCCCGCTCGCCCAGGAAGACACCGTGACCCTGGCCGTCCACCAGGATCTGGGCTTCGATATGTCGGGGCCGGTCGACGTATTTCTCGATGTAGACCTCCGGGTTGGCGAAGTAGGCGTCGGCCTCTCTCCTCGCCCCTTCGAAAGCTTCGGTGACCTCCGAAGCCTCCCAGGCCACCCGCAGCCCCTTCCCGCCACCACCATGGGCCGCCTTGATCGCTACCGGGAAGCCGATCTCCACCGCGATGGCCAGGGCGTCGTCGACACTGCTCACCGGATTGGTCACCCCGGGGACCACGGGAACACCTGCGGCTTCGGCATTCCTCCTCGAGGTGATCTTGTCGCCCATGGCAGCTATCGCCTCCGGCGGCGGGCCCACCCATATCAGCCCGGCGTCGATGACCGCCCCGGCGAAGGTGGGATTCTCGGAGAGGAACCCGTAACCGGGGTGGACGGCCTCGGCCCCCGCCTCGTGGGCGATCTGGAGGATGCGCTCCTGGTTGAGGTAGCTCTCCTGCGAGGGGGCCGCGCCCACGTTCCACGCCTCGTCGGCCATCTCCACATGCAGAGCGTCCCGGTCCAGTTCCGAGTAGAGGGCGATGGTGCGAATCCCCATCTCCCGGGCGGTGCGGATCACCCGGACGGCGATCTCGCCCCGGTTGGCGACCAGGAGCGACTTCATAGCGGTTCGTTACCGTGTTTCTTGGGGGGCAGGGTTTCCCGCTTGGTGCGCAGGACCTCCATGGCCCGGATCAGCTTCACCCGGGTCTGCTTGGGCTCGATGACCTCATCGACCAGGCCGAGTTCGGCAGCCACGTAGGGGTTGTTGAACTTGTCCTCGTAATCCCGGATCAGCTCCTGGCGCAGAGCCTCGGGATCCTCAGCAGCGGCCAGCTCCCGGCGGTGAATAATGTTCACCGCTCCCTGGGCTCCCATCACCGCGATCTCCGCCGACGGCCAGGCGAAGACCAGGTCGGCCCGCACCCCGCGGGCGTTCATGACCAGATAGGCGCCCCCGTAGGCCTTACGGGTGATCACCGACAGTCGAGGCACCGTCGCCTCGCAGTAGGCGTAGAGGAGCTTGGCGCCATGACGGATGATCCCCCCATGCTCCTGGTCCACTCCGGGGAGGAAACCGGGGACGTCGACGAAGGTGATCAGCGGAATGTTGAAGGCGTCGCAGAACCGGACGAAACGGGCCCCCTTCTCCGAGGCGGCGATGTCCAGGGTGCCGGCCAGGACCGACGGCTGGTTGGCGACCACACCTACGGTGTGGCCGTCGAGACGGGCGAAGCCGATCACGATGTTCTGTGCCCACGCCTCGTGGACCTCGAAGAACTCCCCGTCGTCGAAGACCCGTTCGATGACTTTCTTCATGTCGTAGGGCTGGTGGGGGGAGTCCGGGATGAGGTTGTCGAGGGCGTCCTCGACCCGGTCGGGGCTGTCCGTGGGGGCGTAGTAGGGGGGCACTTCCATGTTGTTGCGGGGCAGGAAGGACAGCAGATAACGGACCGCCTCCAGGGCGTCGGCACCGTTGGGGTAGACGAAGTGGGTCACCCCCGACTTGGAGGCGTGGGCGGTCGCACCTCCCAGCTCCTCCATGGTCACCTCCTCGCCGGTGACCGTCTTGATGACGTCGGGCCCGGTGATGAACATGTGGGAGGTCTGGTCCACCTGGAAGACGAAGTCGGTGAGGGCCGGGGAGTAGACCGCCCCGCCGGCGCAGGGGCCCATGATCACCGAGATCTGGGGTATCACCCCCGACGCTCGGACGTTCCGTTCGAAGATCCTCCCGTATCCGTCGAGGGAGGCAACTCCCTCTTGGATGCGGGCTCCCCCGGAGTCTTTGAGGCCGACCACCGGAGTTCCGGTCTCGAGGGCCAGGTCGAGGATCTTGCAGATCTTGTCGGCCACCACCTTGCCCAGGCTTCCCCCGAAGACGGTGAAGTCCTCGGCGAAGACGAAGACCGGGCGGCCGTCGATGGTGCCATGGCCGGTTACCACCGCATCGCCCAGGGGCCGGTTCTTCTCGATGCCGAAGCCCTGGGCGTGGTGGCGGACGAACATGTCGATCTCCTGGAAGGAGCCCTTGTCCAGGAGCGCCTCGAGCCGTTCCCGGGCAGTGAGCTTGCCCGATTCGTGTTGACGGGCGACGGCGCGCTCGGTCCCCGCGTGCAGTGCTTCTTCGCGCAGCGCCCTCAGTTTTTCGATCCGCGCCTCGGTGCCCAAGGTTCCTCCGTATCCTCGACTGTCAGACTCGCCCGGAAACGAGATGGCTACACCCTATTTGCAGTTGAGACTTGACAGTGTCCCCTCCACTCAGGATCGCGCCCTGGAGGAGCTCGAGGACGTCCCCGTGGTGGTGATCGCCGCCACCCAGGCCGCCGGCCGAGGAAGGGGAGGGGCCCGCTGGCTCAACGCCGACCGGGCCCTGGCGGTGTCGGTGGCCTTTCACCCCCACCCCGGTGACACCCGACCCTTCTCCCTCATGGCCGGAGTGGCCGCCGCCCGGGCCCTAGAGGCGATCAGCCTGAAGTGGCCCAACGACCTGCTCAGAGGCGAGGCCAAGGTGGGAGGGATCCTCGTCGAGCTGCGGGACGGCGCCGCGGTGGCGGGGATGGGCCTCAACCTGTGGTGGGCCGATGCCCCGGCCGGCATGGTGGGGCTGTACGACGAGGACCCCGGTCCGGACCGTCACGCCGAGCTGGGTGCCCTGTGGGCGGCCGAGCTGATGCACCTGATCGACGGCGAAGGATGGCCCATCGACGAATACCGCCGGCTGTGCACCACCCTGGGTCGGGAGATCACCTGGGAGCCCGAAGGGGCCGGAAAGGCGTTAGACGTCGCCGAGGACGGGGCTCTTCTGGTGGAAGTCGACGGCCAGGTTCGTCCCGTCTACTCCGGTGAGGTGAGCCACCTCAGGGCCGCCCCCTAGCCCAAGTCCTCCACCTCGGGTTGGGGGAGGGTGGCCGAGAAGAAGGCGACGATGCGGGCGAAGGCGTCATCGGCGGCGCCTTCGTTGAAGTCGTCGGTGTCCACGTCCATGAAGGCGTGGGCGGCTTCCCCGTAGAGCAACCACTGGCCGTGGGTGTTGCGTCGCTGCGCCTCGTCCACCGTTGCCACGTCGATCAGAGGGTCGTTGGCACCGTAGAGGCCGAGGACTGGCACCGGCAGATGCTCCAGATAGTCGGCCACCTTGAACTCTCTCCCCTCATCTCCGGTGAGGGGTGTGTAGGCCACGGCCAGGGAGGCCACCCAGGGCTTGGTGGCCGCGGCGACGATCCCGTATCGCCCACCAACGTCGAGGCCGAGGATCCCCACCTTCTCCCCATGGTTCCAGTCCACGTCCTCGGAGATGACGAACTCGTGGATCTCTTCGAGGGTGGTCAGGGCTTGTCGGTCGCTGGTGGCGGCGTAGCCGGCCAGGGGGTCGTCGTCGGGGGTGTAGAGGTCGACGGTCACGGTGGCGAAACCCTGGCGGGCGAGGCGCCGGCACAGGTCTTTCTCGAAGCTGGTCAGCCCGTTCAGGTCGGGCACGACGACCACCACCGGGAACCTTCCCGCCTCGTCGGGACGGGCGATGTAACCGTCGCGGTGGGAGGCCCCGACCGGGATCGGCCAGGGCCCGTAGAGGACCGGATAGGTTCCTTCGTGGGCAAGCACAGACAAAGCTCAGACCTCCACTGGCGACGGCGAGACAATAACCGGTCTCGGAGGTCACGCCGATCACGCTAGGCCGGGAACCGTCACTACCCTTCCCGCGTCTCATCTCCCATGGCCAAGTCCGCCAAATCCTCCCGCAAGCGTTCCCGTGTGCCCCGGTGGCTGAAGATCACCGTCCTCGCCTCCCTGATCGTGGGCAACCTCGCTGTGCTCGCTGCCATCTGGGCGCTCCGCACCGGAGAGGACGCCCTGGCCACCGCCGACACCGACCCCGAAGTGGCGGCGGTGCTGGACATCGCAGCTGGGGACTCGCTGACCTTCCTCATCGTCGGCTCCGACAGCCGGGAGGGCCTCGACGACCTGACCAACTTCGGTCGGGTGGGCGGAAGCCGGGGCGATGTGATCATGCTGGTACGCCTCGACAGCGGAGAGTCCAGGGCCCAGATCCTCAGCATTCCCCGCGACACCTGGGTGGCCATACCCGAATCGGGGGAGAACAAGATCAACGCCGCCTACGCCATCGGCGGATCGAGCCTCATGGTCCGCACCATCCAGGAGAACTTCAAAGTCGAGATCAACCACTACGTGGAGATCGACTTCGTGGGCTTCATCGCCCTTGTCGACCAGCTAGGAGGCGTCGAGATCGCCTTCCCCTACCCGGCCCGGGACCTCAAATCGGGCCTCGACGTCCCCGCCGGAGAGCTGGTCCTCGACGGCAAGACCGCCCTCGCCTACGCCCGATCCCGCACCTACGAGGAGCTGCGGGACGGCTCCTGGGTGAAGGTGGACGCCAACGACATCGGCCGCACCAGGCGTCAGCAGGAGGTGATCCGGGCCATCCTCCGCCGTCTGAAACGTCCCTCCACCATCACCGAAGCCGGCGAGGTCGCCAACACCCTGGCCCAATACGTAACCATCGACTCGGCTCTGGGCTCCACGTCGGTGGCTTCCCTGGTCTGGGATTTCAAGGGGATCCTCACCGGGGACGTCGAAGGCGCCACCCTGCCCACGGCCACTCGGAGCATCAACGGGGCTTCGGTCCAGGTGCTCGCCCAGCCGGAGGCCACCACCATGCTGGCCAACTTCCGTGCCGGAGTCCCCATGGCCGAACAGCCCCTTCGAGTCGAGGTTCTCAACGGGAACGGGATCGGCGGTTCCGCCCAGAGGATGTCCCAGACCCTCACCTCCCTCGGCTTCCAGGTGGAGGGGATCGGAAACGCCTCCACCAAGGACTACGCGGTCACCACGGTGGTGGTTCCGCCGGGCAGCGACGCCGGGGAGCGGATCGTCGAGGCCCTCGGTTTCGGTGAAGTGGCCACCGGAACGGTCGATAACGGATACGACGCGGTCGTCATCGTCGGGGCGGATTCGCCCTAGGCGGCCGGCCGTCCGCATAGCATGAGGTGCCCATGGACATAGCAATCATCGGAGCCGGCTACGTCGGTCTCGTCACCGGAGCCGGTCTCGCCAACCTGGGCCACCGGGTCCGCCTCGGTGAGGCCAACCCAGATCGGGTGGTGGTGCTGCAAAAGGGTGAGGTCCCCATCTACGAACAGGGCCTATCCGACCTCCTCGCCCGAGCCCGGGAACGGGATCTGATCAGCTTCCACGACTCCAACGTCGAGGCGGCCCAGGGAGCCCAGTTCATCTTTCTGTGTCTCCCCACCCCCGAAGGTGACGACGGTCGTGCCGACCTCCGCTTCGTCCGCCAGGTGACCGACGAACTGGCCAACGAAGTGGACGATGAGGCCATCTTCGTTATCAAATCCACGGTTCCCCCGGGCACCGTCGCCGAGCTGCGTAAGCGCCTCGCCGACCTGGGCAGTCCCGCCCACATCGTCTCCCACCCCGAGTTCCTGCGCGAGGGCAAGGCAGTGGAGGACTTCATGGAGCCCGACCGGATCGTCATCGGGGCCTACGACGAAGCCGACGCCGAAGCGGTCGCCTCCCTCTACCGAAGCCTCGACGCCCCGGTGGTCAAGACCGACCCCACCTCGGCGGAGATGATCAAGTATGCCTCCAACGCCTACCTCGCCGCCCGGCTCACCTTCGTCAACGCCCTGGCCAACGTCTGCGAGGCGGTGGGCGCCGACATCCTCGACGTAGTGGAGGGGATGGGCTTCGACCACCGCATCGGATCTCACTTTCTCCAGCCCGGCCCCGGCTACGGCGGGTCCTGTTTCCCCAAGGACACCTCGGCGCTCATCGCGGTGGCCGAGGACGCCGGCTACGAGTTCCAGCTCCTCCGGGCGGTTATCGACGCCGACCATCAGCAGCGCCGCCGGGTCACCGAGAAGGTACGTCAGGCGGCAGGTGGGGGCCTACGGGGACGCCGTATCGGGATGTGGGGGGTGGCCTTCAAGGCGGGCACCGACGACGTCCGGGAGTCGCCGGCTCTGCGCATTGCCGCCCTCCTTCAGACCGAAGGCGCCGATGTTGTGGCCTACGACCCGGAGGCGAAGACATCCAGCGTCCCCATGGTCGCCGACCCGGTGGAGGCGGCCCGTGACGCCGACGTGTTACTGGTCACCACCGAATGGCCCGAATTCCTCACCGTCGACATGGGCCGGGTGGCGGAGGCGATGAAGGGCCACCGAGTGGTGGACGCCCGCAACCTACTGGACCCGGCGACGGTGCGTGCCGTCGGCCTCGACTACTGGGGCTTGGGCCGACCCGGGGTTTAGGTCCTCCCTTCAGTCTCCCTTCTCGTCCCGCCGTCGTTTTCTCGCCAGCACAACGGTCACGAGCAAGGCAAGGACAAGAATCGCTGCCCCGCCCCCTACGAGCGCCACCGCTCCTGTCCCTGCTGGCGCCTCGGCGGCCTCGGTGCCGGCAGGTGCCGGCGTCACGGCGGGCGTCGTAACGGTCGTAGGCTCCTCGTCTACGGTTGTGGTGTCGCTGGGGATGGAGAACGGATACTCGGAGGGAAACGGGGCGTCTTCCGGTGCAGGGAGGGTGGCAGCGATGGTCCAGAAGGCGAAACCTTCGTTGGGGAGAAAGTCAGCTACACCATCCCCGCTCGCTACCGCAATCCACCTGAAGGCATCAGGACTTCCAAGTTCTTCAAGGTCGATTTGAATGGAGACCTGTCCTCCCTGCACCCTCCACTCGACCGACCCCAGGAGCCGCACCTGAGACGCACCCCCTTCTTCGTTGGCTGCGAACAGCGCTGCCGCCCACTCTCCCGGACTTAAGGGCGAATCGAATTCCACGAGAAAGATGTACTCGGCACCGATGCTCTCGATGGGGCTGCCCGTGGTGGGATCTCGGTCGATGTCCAGGAACCACTTATAGCTGAGTGCGCGATCGGGCAGCTCGGGGATGTCCCCGGCCACAGTGATGGTCGCGGTCACGAAATCAACTGGGGAGGCCTGGGCGACCAGACCCAGGCCCGCCGTCAGCAGCCCCGTACTCGATCCCTCAGAACCCACCGAAAGAGTGCCCGGAGTAAGAGTCATCTCGATTATTTCTATCGGTAATTCGTCCCCTTCCCCCTCGCCCGGACCCGGTGCCCTGTGCACCACCGTATCGCCAACCAGATCAGGCCACAGCCAGCCAGGATCCAAATTGAGGCAAGCCAACCAAGCCGCCAGCAGCGTCTCGGCGAATTCTTCCTCCTCCGGCGAAGGTTCGGCGCCCGGAGCAGCCCAGGTCACGGTTCCGCTAACCCTCAAGGTGTTGGTCCGATTGACCCCATCTCCCCCTTCACCCTCGATGGGAGTGGTCACAGGAGGCCCTTCTTCCGGAGGCTCTGGGTAGCTGACGGAGACAGGCCCGAAGGCGGCCCCAAACCTGCCACTCCCTCCATAAGCACCTTCGGCGCGTCCGTCGAAGTAGCCGCCGAATGACCAGAAGTCTGTCTCCTCGTCGTCGTCGGTGTCTTCCTCACATACGTCGAGCCAATAACCTTCTGTCCGAGAGCCAAAGAGAATGGCCCGGCAGGTCAGGCTGGGACCTTCCTCGCGTTCAACCCTGTACTCGGCGGTTCCGGCGAAGGGTCCAAGTGTCGCTGTGAAACGGCTTAGAAGGCTCTGGCCTGACGCTTCACCTGGGCCGAAGACGGTGAGTAGGAGAGAGACGACTGTCGCTGCGATGAGACGATCGGAGCGGATGTGAGCCAGTCCTCTGCCGAGGCGCGCCGCTCCCCCGGTCCGGCGGATTGGTGCGATGGTCTTGGACATCTGCGATCTCGTCTCAGGTGTACCATACGCGCTCACTGACCCGCTTCGTCAAAGGTTGTTGCGCGCCCTGACACCTAGGGCCTCGCGGCTCCCCGGGGCCTGAGCCCGCTACCGGAACAGGTCCTCTTCGGGGGGGCGCACCAGATCCCGGACCCGTCCCTCACCCCGCGGGCCTCCATAGCCGCGGATCAGCGCTGCGGGGATCCCAGCGGCCTTTCCCATAACCAGGTCCGCGGCGGCGGCCAGCTCGTCGACCACCGCTACTTCAGTGACCTCCAGGGTGCGGCCCTTCCAGTCTTCGGTTCCCGCCAGGTCCCAGATCGCCTCCAGGCCGGAGAGCCCGATGGCGATGTCGACAAGTCCCCTCCGCCAGGGACGGCCGAAGGTGTCGGAGATGATCACCCCCAGCTCGACTCCGAAGCGGTGCTCCAGGCGGGTGCGGATGCGGTGGGCGGAACGGTCGGGATCCTCAGGGAGGAGGATCATCGTTCCCGGCTCGGCGTTGGAGCGGTCCACTCCGGCGTTGGCGCAGATGAAGCCGTGTTTGGTTTCGGCGATGATCAGGTCGCCACGGCGGCGGAGGATCGACACCGCCTCTTCCTCCACTAGTCGCCGTTTGAACTCGTCTTCGTCGCCTTCGATGGTCCGCACCGCCCCCTCCGCCTTGGAAACGATCTTGTGGGTGACCACCACCACATCTCCTGACTGGGGTTCGAGGGGTTCTAGGGCCGGGACCAGCACCGCGGCCACGTCGTCGCCGGACAAGACATCCCCGATTCCTTCCAGGGGATAGACCTGGAGGCTCATGCCGCCACGATCTCGGCGGCGAGACGACGGGCCGACAGAGCATCGGGGATACGGGTATCGGTGATCAGGACCTCGACGCCGCTGAGCCTCCCGGCGTCGGCGGCGTCACCTTCGTCTATCACCAGCACGTCGACGATCCCCGAGTAGGCCTCGACCACCCCGGCGTTGCCTGGGGGGAGACCCAGTGACTCCATCACCCTGTCCGCCGGGCCCTTCAGCGCTCTGCCGCCTAGCAGCGGGCTCACCGCCACCACCCGGGGGTGAGCCTCCACCGACTTCCGGATCGCTTCGACGCCCAGGATGGGCCAGATGGAGAGGGGAGGGTTGGAAGGACCGACCACCACCAGGTCCGCCTCTTCTATGGCCTCCACCACTCCCGGGGCCGGTTCGGCGCCGGCCGCTCCCTCATAATCCAGTTCCGTCACCCGATCCTGATGGCGCCGGGCGACGAAATACTCCTGGAAGGAGATCCACGCCCCGTCCTCGACCCGCACCCGGGTGCGGATCGGGTCATCACTGGCGGGAAGCACCGTGGCTGTCAGCCCGAAGGCCCTGGCGATGCTGCGGGTGATCACAGACAGCGGCTGGCCCTGGTCGAGACGGTAGGTACGGAACAGGTTCAGGGCCAGGTCCCGGTCGCCGAGACGGAAGGAATTGTCCAACCCGAAGCGGGCCAGTTCGTCGTTGGCGAAGAAAGTGTCGCCGGCCTGACCCCACCCCTCCGGGCCTTCCACGCCGGCCAGGGTGTAGACCACGGTGTCCAGATCCGGGGAGACGTAGAGTCCGTGGATACGCTCGTCGTCGCCGATGTTGACGACCACAACGAGTTCCACTTCTTGTAGGGCGGCGAAGCCGCGGGCCAGGCGGGCGCCACCCACACCACCGGAGAGTTCAACGATCTTCATCACACCTCGATATTGCTCAGTCCTCGGGTGCCGTTCACAATGGCATACTCAATGACCGACGTCTCCACTCCGCAAGTCGCGGACACACCAGCGACCGACGCCTCTTCCGACGTGCCCCGGGTGAGGGTGCTACTGACGTTGGTCGAAGGGTCGGACCTCAAGGCGGCGCTGGCCGCCGTCGACCGGCAAGTGTATGAGCCCGCCCCCGAAGTGGTCGTGGTCGGCGACGCCGGCGACCTCCCCGAAGGTGTGGGCTCGGCGGGGAGCATCGAGGAGGCCATCCGGAAGACGGACCCCGAGGTGGGATACCTGTGGCTACTCCACTCCGACGCTCGCCCCCGCCCCGACGCCCTGGCGGCACTCGTCCGGGAGGTGGAGCGGAACGATGCCGGTCTCGGAGGATCCAAGCTCCTGGTTGCCGGCAGCCACGACGAGCTGGAGTCGGTGGGCAGCGCCACCGACGTTTTCGGTACCCCCTCGACGGGCATCGACGAAGGGGAGATCGACCTTCAACAGTACGACGTGGTGAGGGAAGTGGCCTACGTGCACGCCGCCTCCATGCTGGTCCGTCGAGACCTCGCCCAGGGACTTAAGGGCCTCGATCCTGCGCTCCCTCCCGTGGCTTCCGGCCTCGACTTCTCCCAGCGGGTGCGCCTCGCCGGGGGCAAGGTCATCAGCGTCCCCTCCTCGGAGGTCTATCACCAAGGAAAGTGCAGGGAGGGCCAAGGATGGCGGGAGATGGCGGGACGCCGCCGGGCGATGATGATCGCCTACAGCCCCCTGACCATGGCCTGGGTGCTGCCCTACGACCTGGTTATCTCCCTTCTCGACTCCCTGGGCAACCTGGCGCTCGGCCGGGGCAAGCCCTTCATCCAGCATCTGCTGTCCTGGGTGTGGACCCTGGCGCACCTCCCTTCCACTTTCGCGCAACGGCGACGGTTCCGCCCGGTCCGCTCCGTCGGCGACGAGGAGCTGTTCCGTTTCCAAGCCCGGGGGTCGATCCTCCTGCGGGAGGTGGGATCAGAACTCGCCAACCGTTTCCTCTCCCTCTTCGACGAGGACCAGGCCCTGGTACGGGGGACGAAGCGGGTTTGGGCGTCGCCGGGCATATGGGGAGCCGTAGTCGCCGTGGCGGTCTTGCTCGTAGCGATGCGGTCCGTCCTCCTTGCTGGAGTTCCCACCGTGGGAGCCAGCTTCCCCTTCGAGCCCCCCAGCGTCGCCCTGGGGAGATGGTTCTCGGGATGGAACGACTCCGGGCTCGGTTCGGCGTCGCCGGTACATCCGGCGGTGCTGCTGACGGGGATCGGATCGTGGCTGTGGTTCGGGGCCGAGGAAGGGGCAAGGGTTATCTTCACCGTCGTCTTCGGTGTGGCGGCGGTGGTGGGAATGGGCCGGCTGGCCGGCCGTCTCGGCCTGCGAGGTCCAGGGCGGTATCTGGCCGGTCTGGTGCTCCTCGCCGGGCCGGGCACCGCGGTGCTGGCGGGGGCGGGCTCGTGGGTGGCCCTGGGAGCGGCGGCGCTGCTCCCCTGGGCGGTTCGGTCCTCCTTCCTCCATCTACACGACCGGGAGAAGAGCCCGCTCCTCCATTTGGGCTGGGCCCTGTTCCTGGGACTTCTCCTCGGCTCGATTTCACCGCTGCTCCTAGTGGTGTCACCAGTCGTAGTCGTGCTGTGGAGGCTGTGGGGTGGGGACGAGGCTCGGATCCATCTCGGTCTCGTCAGCCTCATCGGGGGAGTGGTCGCAGTTCCCTTCCTGGCAGGAGACCCGGGATGGATCCTGGATGCAGGTCGCAGGCTGGGACTCGTAGCGAGTCCGCAGTGGGCCCTGCTGGTGGCCCTCGTTGCCATACCCCTCCTCTTTGTGGAGGACCGCATCAGGCGTCTCGCAGCCGTCGGCTCTGTGGTCTCCCTGGCCGCCATAGCGGCCACCAGGATCCCCTATGGGGGCCCGGGGGCCGAAGAGGCGTTTCTGGTAGTCGCTTCCTTCGGAACCGCCCTAGTCGTGGCTGCGGCCCTCGACTCTCTCTCCGTCCGGCCGCGTCGGGTGGTAGCCACCGTGGGTGCCGCGGCCCTGCTGGTGGTCTCGATCGGTGTCATTGGCAACGGCCGTTTGGGGCTTCCCGACGGGGAGGTGAACGAAACTCTCGCCTTCGCCTCCACCCTGGCCGGTGAGGGAGGGCCGGGCCGGATCCTTGTCGCCTCCACGGTCCGTGCCGACATTCCCGGTGAGGCCCGGTTTGGTCCCGGGTTCTACTACCGGGTCGTTGACGGTGAGGAGATAACCCTCGACGAGGTCTGGCT
Organism: Acidimicrobiia bacterium; assembly: GCA_046756405.1. Taxonomy (GTDB): domain Bacteria; phylum Actinomycetota; class Acidimicrobiia; order Spongiisociales; family ZC4RG35; genus JBHHWH01. The sequence continues at coordinate 21,886 of JBHHWH010000030.1, forward strand.
ACCTCCCCCCGAAGCCGGTGACCGGGCCCTGGACGCGGCCCTCACCCGGATCGCCTCCGGTGCCGAACTACGGCCAGGGGAGCTGCTGGCGCCCTTCGCCATCGACTGGGTGGTCCTCTCCGGGCCCTCCTTCCGCCTCGACGATGTCTTCGTCGCTCAACTCGATCTGGTGGACACACCCCTCTACGAGGAGCTGAGGGTGTTCGAGAACCCGTCGGCCCTGCCCCTGGCCGGCACGGAGGGTGGGTTGGTATGGAGCCGGACGGGTACGGGCTTCAGCGGCGACTCCGGTCCGAGCCGGGTCCGGCTGGCGGTCAGCTACGACCCCGGATGGAGTCCCGACCCCCAACCCGCGGAGTGGGCGGTAGAGGTGGCTGCCACCCAGGGAGCGGCGACCTACCTGGGGCCCGTCGAAAGAGTCCTCTGGTCAGCGGCGGCGATCGCCGCGGCCGTTGCAGCCTTGACCCTCATCGGGCTGGGAAGGAGACGGCGGTGAAGTACGTCACCCTCGCGGTCGTAGTGGTCCTTGCCGCGGCGGCGGCCCTGATGCCCGGTTCGGAGACACCTCCACCCGCAGAGACACCACCGCTGGAGCCTCCGGCGGTGGCCGTCTGCTCGGTGGTGGAGACGAGCACCCGGACCTCGCGGGTCTCGGTCCTCTCCACCGTCGACTGGAAGGGAACCCTCACCGTGTTCGCCGGGGGAGACGGGGTGGGCTCGGTCGGGTACCGGACCGGTCCCGCCGGGGCGGTGGCGATCGACGTCGTCGAAGTAGCGGCCGTGGGAACGGCCGGAGCCCTTGTGGAGACCCCGGTGGTCTCCTCCGCTGTGGGGACCGTGATCTTCGGGACCCAGTCCCTCGCCGCGGAGCCTTGCGCCTCCTCCCCCGAACAGACCACGATGGTGGCGGGAGGGTCGACCACCGAGGGCCACAGCTTCGAGGTTCAGCTCATGAACCCCTTCGCCAGCGAGGCGGTGGTCCGGCTGGTGGTCCAGTCCGACGCCGGCTTGGAGTCCAACGAGCGGTTCAGCTCCATGGTTGTTCCTCCGCTGGACTCGGTCACCGTGGACTTCACCGAGCTGATCCCGGGGAGAGAGGACATCGCGGTGACCGTCGAAGCCCTCGAAGGTCGGGTAGTCGCTGTGGGCCAGCAGGTCAACGACGCCAGGGTGGTCCAGGTGAGAGCGGTGGCACCCGCCCAGGACTGGTTTCTTCCTATTCCGGCGGCGGCGGACGACCGCTGGGTCGTCATCGCCAACACGTCCGACACCGAAATCGAGTATCAGATGGATCTCTACGGGCCGGAGGGCGTCGAGGAGGGCTACGAGTTGGGAACACTTCCCGCCCACGCCCAGGTCGAGGTGAGTCTGACCCCCGCCGGTGAACAAACCCTGGGAGTGCGGGTTCTTGCCACCGGCCCTGTGGTGCCGTCGCTGTGGATGGAGACCGAGACCGGCCTCGCCGCCACCACGGGAAGCGCCGACCCGGCGACCCGATGGATGCTTCCGGGTGCCGGCGCCGCTGAGGAGGGCCGGGCGGTGCTGGTGGTGATGAACCCTGCCCTGGAGGACGTGAGCGTCACAGTGCGGCCGCTGCGTCGCAACAGCGAGGTGAGCCAGTACGACCTGGGCGCCGAATCCCTCCTGGAACTGGAGCTGGAGCCCGCAGTGGGATATCTGGTGGAATCCACCGGTCCTACGGTGGTGGTCTGGATGGCCGAACGTCAGGGTGCCGCTGCCTTGGCAGCGGCCGTTCCCATACAGAGGTGATGCCAGTGGACGAAGTGCTCATCAGGCTGGCCATCGTGGTTGGCTCCCTGGTGGTGGTCGGCGCGGCGGTGGCGCTAGCGCGCTGGCGGTCGAAGGCTCCGCGCAGGCTCTCCGAAACCGGGCTCGAGCCGGGGGTGTATCTGTTCACCTCGGAGACGTGTCCCGACTGTGCTCCCGCCCGGGAGACGCTCCTATCCGCCCTGGGGTCCGACGGGTTCACTGAGCTTCGATGGGAGGACCAGTCCGAGGTGTTCAAGAGGTTGGGGATCCGGGAGGTCCCGGCGACCCTCGCCGTCGAAACGAGCGGCGACGGACGGCTTTGGCCAGGCCAGCCAGACCGAATGCTGGTGCGGGTAGGTCCTTGAATGGGAGAGCCCACATCCCTAGCGTGGCAGCCATGACAGTCGGCTGCGCCAGGTGCGAGTCCCCCGCCGCAACCCTGATGACCTTCTCCTATGAGGAGGGGGCCGTCTGGTTGGAGGACCTCGGTGAGAAGATGGAGCCCTACGGGTACCCCCTCTGCGCCGATCACGCCGATCGGATGACACCGCCCCACGGGTGGACACTGACCGACCGGCGAACGGTCACCCGTCTCTTCGCCCCGGTGAACGTGGCCTGATGCCCCTCGATCGGGACCTGATCGACGCGGTCAGAGATCTCGACGACCACGATCTCCTCCGTCTCCAGATGCTCACCAAGGCCCAACTGGAGCGCTCCGGGGTCATCGAGGTAGGGGAGGAGCCCAAGGTGCGGCTCCGCCGCCGGATGATCCGATGCGGCAAGCCCGGCTGCACCAAATGCCCCCATGGCCCCTACTGGTATGCCTACTGGACCGAGGACGGGAGACGCCGTAGCCGGTATGTGGGCCGTCTCCTCGACGAGGAGTCCTTGTCCTAAAGCCAGGAGGCTTTACCATTGATCCCTATCCGACCTGGTTGAGCATGGACTGTCCCCGCTGTCGACACAACGATGTGATAGAGATCGAGCACACTCTCCCCGACGGCACCGAGGTGCACTTCTTTTGGTGTCACAACTGCGAGGAGAAGTGGTGGAACCGTGAAGGGGAGGATATGGACATCTCACAGGTTCTGGAGATAGTCCGCCGCCAGTCCCGGTCGTGACCGCCATCCGGGGGGCAATCAGGCGGATCCCGGTCTTTCCTGTGCTCGCCATCGCCGGGGCTTCCCTGGTCATCTTCGTAGTTCTCAACCCGTGGCTGATTCTCTCGCCGACCACCCCCACAGGAGGCGACACGGGAGCCCACGTGTTCGGTCCCGCCTACTTGAGGGATGTTCTGCTGCCGCGGGGAAGGATCCTCGGATGGTCCAACGCCTGGTTCGCCGGCTTCCCCGCGTTCTATTTCTACTTTCCCCTTCCCTCCCTGGTGATCGTGGCGCTTGACGCAGCGATCCCCTACGGGGTGGCCTTCAAGCTGGTCACGGTCATGGGCCTGCTCGCTCTGCCTCCGTCGGCTTATTTCCTTTCCCGGTCGCTCCGGCTCGGACCACACGTCTCGGTGGTGGCTTCGGGTGCGGCAGTCATCTTCGCCTTCTATGAGAGCTA
>JBHHWH010000031.1:0-24903 GCA_046756405.1 Acidimicrobiia bacterium
GCGCGCTTGACTGGGGGTCAAGAGGTCGCCGGTTCAAATCCGGCCAGCCCGACCAGCAAGGGTCCCGCCCTGCCTGGGCTTCTCTCAAACGGGCCTAGAGATCTTCACACCTGCGCGGACCGACAAAGCGCGCACCCACCTGAAGCATCACGCAGACAGGATCATCCAGCCACGCCTAGAAGCACCGATCACCTGATCCCGGACGAGAACGCTCGGAGCGCCAAACCGCCCAGACCGGCACTTCGAGGATTGCGGCTCGGCTGGCGGCGAGCACTTACCGTGGCCGTCGTGGTGTCGGCCGTCCAGTCATGGCTCGATCCGGTTGGCGGTTGTGACGCGGTCGATGCTGCGATCGAAGGAGATGATGTCGGGTATTCCGGAGGCCTCAGCCGACGCTACGAGGTACGCCTCGGCGAAGTCGATGTGATGGGTCTCGTACACCTCGAGCGAGCGCAGCAGCAGAGCGGGATCCAGCGTCCGGATCGGCGGGTAGGCGATCACCGACCGCACCAGCCGGGCTACCTCGTCGGCGGCCACCTCGTAGAAGGACTCGAGCACGTACACGACCTCGGCAACGATGAGGTCGGGGAGGAGCAACTCGTCGGCATCGGCCAAGAATGCCGTGGCACGCCGCGCTTGGTCGGGAGGATCGCCGGTCAGATGTCTGATCAGGACGTTGGTGTCGACGAACGCCGTCACCGACGCGCCTCAGCGCGAGCCCGCCGGGTGCTGCGCCGCACCTCGTCCCAGGCCACTCTACGTTTGGCGGCCGGTACCTCTACCGTGCCGGCCAGGTCGAGGAGGTTGGGAGTCTTGGCCAACAGGGCGCGGTGTTGTTCCACCCTGAACACGATCTGGTCGCCTTCGGTGATACCGAGGGCGTCCCGGACTTCCTTGGGGATGGTGACCTGACCCTTCGACGTGACCTTTGCTGCGAGATCCACTCTGAGCGTCTCCTTACCTAACTCACATAGTAAGGATACCGCATGTGCTTGCAGAGATCCAGAGATCGGCGACAGACACTCCTGCGGCAGTTCCCGATACCGCCGGAGTCGAGAGTCCGCGAAGAGTCCGCGGCATCTCATAGGAGGCGATCCTCGCCGATCTAGACGGCCGGCGACGGCTCCGGAACAGGGTGGGTGCAGGCTCACCGCCACGCTGGTGGTTGCGATCACGCCCGCGGCTCGGACCCCAGTAGTTACGACGATCGTCATCCTTCTCGCCGTCGCCACGCTTCTGGGCGGTGCCCGGCGCCCTCGTGGTACCCGTGGGGATGCTCCGGATCCTCCGGCTCCGAGACCACGTGAGGGGATACAGGTGTTCTAGAGCCCGAAGACGCGCTTGGGGTTGTCGACGAGGATCGCCTGGGTGGCTTCCTCTTTGAGTCCCAGCTCCGCCCACTGTTCCAGGTAACGCTCCCAGCTCAGCCCGTTGGAACCGAACAGGATCTTCTCCTGGCCCACCCTGGAGTTGAGGAACTGTCGCAAAGTGGGGCTGAAGTACTTCGGTAGCCAGGCGCTGGTGGACAGGTAGACGTTGGGCCACTTGGTGATCACCGCCAGGGCCTCCTCCACCCACGGCCACCCGGTGTGGGTGCCCACCAGGACGAGGTCGGGGAAGTCGCAGGCTATCTGGTCGAGCTGGATCGGCCGGCCATGGGCACTGGGCATCGCTTCGAGAACGTGGCCGATCTGCATCGACACCGGAATTCCCTTTGCCTCGCAGAGAGCGTAGAGGGGATACATCCTGCGATCGTCGAGACCGATGTCATAGCCGTAGATGTGGATGTAGACGCCCTTGAAGTCCCGAGCGGTGAAGTCCTCTTCCACCTTCTGGAGGCTGGCCTGGATGTGGAAAGGGTCATAGTCGGCGAGCCCGTAGATACGGCCCGGATACTTCCGCGCTAGAGCTTCGATCTCGGCGGTCATGTCCAGGGCGAAACGGGTCTGCCGGGTATAGGACCAGGCGAGCAGGTCGGTGGCCAGGACGGTCTCGACGCCGGCGGCGTCCATGGCGGCGATGAGCGAGTCACCGTCCGGATAGCCCTCTCCCCAGGCTGCTTCCACCTTGCACTTCAGCTCGCCCGGTGAGTTGGTGGCTGACACCCAACTCTGAATCCATTCCTCGAGGAGGAGCGGAAAGAGAGTGTCGACGACTCCGCTTACGGTCATGTGCGCTTCTCCTTGATCATTTGGCGACAAACGATAGCGGCCTACTGAGCCCCTCCGGCCGTCCCCCCGGCATGACCAAGTGGCGGGGTGATTGGAGATGTCTGCATCGGCACCCGCGGGGTGGAAAACCTGATCGCCTCAGTGGCCGGCTGACCTATCGATCCTAGAACTCGAGGATCACCACCGGTATCTGGCGTTCGGTCATCGTCTCGTATTCGGCGAAGGCCTGCCGGTATTGCTTCTGACGTTCCCAGATCTCCTCGCGTTCCCCGCCATCTGCCACCCGACCCCGCACCCTCAGCAATTCGGAGCCGATCTCGATCTCCACCTCGGGATGGGCGAGGAGGTTGTAGTACCAGGCCGGGTTGGTGTCGGCACCGTTGTTGGAAGCGAACACCGCCACCGCTCCGCCGTCGAGCGGCTGATACATCAGCGGCGTGACCCTCGCCTCGCCAGACCTGGCACCAATCGAATGGAGAAGGAGCATGGGAGCGCCTTGGAAGTGCCCGCCCATCTTGCCGCCGTTGGCGCGGAACTCAGCGACGACCCGCTGGTTGTAGTCGCTCATAGGCCCGTTGCGCTACTTGGCGATGACGCCGGTGGCGACCATCACAGCCGCGATGATCCCAACGAGGGTGGAGAGGACGATCGGGCCGTAGGTGATGATGGCAGGGCCTTTACCCGTCTCGGTTCTGGTCTCGTAGATCGTGGCCAAAGCGGCGAAGATGAGCCAGGCTGCCAGTCCAAAGAACGTACCCGAACTCAGAGCGGCCAGGATCTCGTTGATACCCACGGCTCGGAATCGTAGCTCAGTCGCTCCCGCTCAGCCTGTGATCCACTGGTAGACCCATACGATCCCCTGGACCAGCCTCCAGCCTAGGTAGAGCACGATCAGGACCACCATCAGCTTGAAACTGAACGGGGCCTTGACGTCGTCGGCGGGTTGCTGGTCGGACGGGTTCATTTCCGGGAACTGGTTCGGGTGACAAAGTGTATGGGGTTTCCGGTGAAGTCGTGATGCCCCCGCAGCTTGTTCTCCAGGTACCGGAGATAGTCGTCGCCAAGCCCACCCCCGGAAGTGAAGAGGACGAAGGTGGGAGGAGCAGTTCCGGCCTGGACGGCGTAGTGGATCTTGGGACGCCTACCCTTGCGAACGGGTGGTGGATGGGCGGCGATCCACTCCCGGAGTTGACGGTTCAACAGCCCCGTTCCTACCCGCCGTTCCCGAGCCTTGAGAACAGCCTCCACCGCGTCGGCCAACCGGCCCAACCTGGCTCCGGTGAGAGCGGAGATCCTCAGCGCAGGCGCCCAGCCCACGAAGCCGAAGCGGTCAGGTAGGGAGACCTCCGTCAGCTCTCGCTGTTCCTCGTCCAGGGCGTCCCACTTGTTGAGGAGAATCACCAGACCCGCTCCGGCCTCCACCACCTCCCGGGCGATTCGCTGGTCCTGATGAGTGACACCCTCGGTGGCGTCTACCAGCAGCAGAGCCACATCCGCCGAGGCCAAGGCCTCCCGGGCCCGGAGCACCGCGTAGAAGTCGGCGTCCTCCTTGATCCGGGGCTTGCGTCGGATACCGGCTGTGTCCACCAGCCGGTAGGTCTTCCCGTCGACGGCCACGACCGCGTCGATGGGGTCTCGAGTTGTCCCAGGGGTCTCGGAGACGATCACCCGCTCCTCCCCTACCAGCCGGTTAAGGAGCGTCGACTTCCCCACGTTGGGTCGGCCGACGATGGCCAGCCTCGGCATCGGCGGCTGAGTCGAAGAATCTTCGACGTCGGGAAGAAGCTCTACCACCCTGTCGAGCAGGTCCCCTACGCCCCGGCCGTGGTATGCGCTCACGGGTATCGGTTCGCCGAGGCCGAGCTTCCAGAATTCGTCTGTCACCCACTCGGCCCCCTCGTGGTCGATCTTATTCACCGCGACCACGACCGGCACCTTCGCGGTTCTCAAGATGGAGATCATGCCCTGGTCGTCGTCGGTGATTTCGGCGGTCCCGTCGACGACGAACACCACCACATCAGCACCGGAGACGGCTCCTTCGGCCTGCTCCCTGATGGCCATGCTCAGTCTCCCTTCGGGGTTGACCTCCCACCCACCTGTGTCCACGAGGATGAACTCCCGGCCAGCCCAGTCGGCCTCGAACTCGCGGCGGTCCCGGGTGACTCCGGCCATCTCCTCCACTACCGCCGAGCGTGACCTGATCATCCGGTTGACGAGGGTCGATTTCCCCACGTTGGGGCGGCCCACGATGGCTACGACGGGCAGGGTGCTCATGGCGGTGTCAGCTGCTGATCAGCTTCAGGGCCTCGGCCGCGGTCCACTCTCTGTCCCGATCGAGGAGGGAAGGCTCGACCGGAGGGGATGCAGTGACGCCGGCCTCCACCAAGCTCTGAAGGGTGGCCACGAAGGCGCGAAGCTGAGGGGGGAGGGGGAAGTACTCGCCTTCCTCGGTGACCGTCCACAACTCGAAACCCTGGGAAGGCTGAAGAAAATCGATGACCTCCTGCACCAAGTGGTCTGGAGCTGAGGCCCCGGCGGTCACCCCTACCGCGGCTACACCCTCCAACCAGGAGGCGTCGATGTCATCGGCCTTGTCGATCCGGTGCGCCTCCACTCCGTTCTCCCGGGCGACTCTGACCAACGCCTGGGTGTTCGAAGAGTTATGAGAGCCGACGACCAGGACAAGGTCACACACGCCAGCGAGCTGTTTGACTACTTCCTGACGGTTGGTGGTGGCATAACACAGGTCCGACTTCCGGGCTGTGGTGAGGTTGGGGAAGCGTTGCCACGCCTGCTCGAGGATCCCCTGCCATTCGTGAAGGCCGAGGGTCGTCTGGGCCAGCAGGGCGACCCGTTCCGGATCGACGGGATGGAAGTCGTCCATGCCCACCTCAGGCTCGACGAGGGTGATCGCCTCGGGCGCTTCGGCGATCGTCCCCACTGCCTCGTCGTGGCCTTCGTGACCCACATAGAGAATGTCGTAGCCCCGTCTCGCCATCATCTTCACCTCGTGGTGCACCTTGGTGACCAAAGGACAGACTGCGTCGATCACCACGGCTGCCCTCTCCCCGGCGCCGGCCACCACCTCAGGAGCGGAGCCGTGGGCGGAGAGCATCACCGGAGCGCCCTCGGGAACCTCGGAGATGTCGTCGACGAACACCACTCCAACACGCTCGAAGGCCCGCACCACCCACTCGTTGTGAACGATTTCGTGGTAGCAGTAGACCGGTCCGTCGAAGATTCGGGTCATCCACGTGAGAGCCTTGATGGCCATCTCCACCCCGGCACAGAAGCCGCGGGGCTCGGCGAGGAGGACACGCTCTACTGCCATGGGGCCATGGTAGGGAGGGCGGAGAGCGATCAGCAGTCCGCCGGCAGCAGAGACAGGACCGCCTTCACTACTTGGTCAAAGCTCAGCTCGGAGGTGTCCACTACCACTGCTCCTTCGGGAACCGTCAAAGGCGAGGCATTGCGAGTGGAGTCGTAGGCGTCCCGGTGTCGGATCTCGGCCAGCACCTGCTCCGGATCCTGTCCGGTCTCGAGGGCACGTCGTTGTGCCCGCACCTCTGGACGGGCGTCCAGATATACCTTCACGGTGGCGTCGGGAAACACGACCGAACCGATGTCGCGGCCTTCCACCACTGCCCGGCCTCCGTGGCGTTCTACCCAGCGACGCTGGTGTCCCACCAGCAGCCTCCGAACCTCGGGATGAGCCGACACTTGGGAGACAGCCGCGGTGACACTCTGTCCCCGGATCTCGTCGGTGACGTCTTCACCGTCCAAGTACATTCTTCCCTCTTCCTGGTCGAGCCGGGCTCCGCCCGCGACCCTGGCCACCGCCTCGGCATCGGAAGGAGCGACCCCAGCGCGGAGAACCGCCAGGGTGGCGGCCCTGTAGAAGGCCCCCGTGTCTAGATGGGGCAGACCGGCCTCACGGGCCACAGCGCGACTCACCGTGCTCTTGCCCGTTCCGCTGGGACCGTCGACCGCCACGATGAGTTCTCTGTTCACTGACGGGAGAGGTTAGGGGGCACAAGAAAAGGAGAGGCGCCGGCCCCGGAGGGGGGTTGTCCTACTTAGGGGGGATTTTCGGACAATGGGGGCGAAGTCGGAGCCGGCGGCTCTCTCCTCTGGGACTAATTTAGCGCACTTCCGACCCTCTTGTCTACATCAGTCCAAAGTTGTGTCTGGGACGGCCATCCGCTCCAGCACCGCCCACCATTCAGGCCAGGTCTTGGACACCACTTCAGGGCGGGCGATGGCCACCCCGGGCACCGCCAGGCCCACCAGCGAGAGTGCCATAGCGATGCGGTGGTCGCCGTGGGAGTCGAGCACGGCACCCACGAGCGAACCGGGGACCACCACCAGGTCTTCGTCTTCGATGCGGGCTTGAGCCCCCAAGGCTGCGAACGAGTCGGCCAAGGCAGCGAGGCGGTCCGATTCCTTGAACCGGAGCGAACCCAGCCCGCTGATCCGGCTCTCCCCCCGAGCGAACAGGCACGTCACCGCCAGAGCCAGCGCGGCGTCGGGAGCACCTGACATGTCAGCCTCGATAGGGTCCAGTTCCTCTGGTCCCTGGAGGATCAGATGGTCTGGTGCGCCGGTGATCTGACAGCCCATCTCCTCCAGCCTCGACACCAGCGTGATGTCCGGCTGGGCCGAGTCGAGGCCGAGCCCGTCTATCACGACCCGGCCACCCGTGATCGCAGCAGCCACCAATGGATAGGCGGCGGCCGAGGCGTCAGGCTCCACGTCGAACCGGGCTGGCTGGTAGCCGGAAGGCAGGACTTCGAATCCACCTTCGCAAGGCTTGATGTGTCCTCCGAAGGCGGCGATCACCCGTCGCGTCACCTCGAGGTATCCCCATGATCCGCTTAACCCCTCCAACCGGATCCGGCTCGGGTTGTCGAACAGTGGAGCGATGAGCAGCAGTGCCGTAGCGAACTGACTGGTTGCCGAGCAGTCGATCTTTACCTCGCCACCGGTGATGCTTCCTCTGCCTACTACCTCGATGGGCAACCTGCCGTCCCGGGGGCGGGTCTCCACCCCTAGGCTCTCGAGGGCCTCAACCAAGCCGCTCATTGGCCGTTCTGGAAGCCTCCCCCGCCCGGTGACCACGGTCAGACCCGAGGTCAAGGCGGCGATGGCGATAGCTATCCGTGCGGTGAGCCCGGACTCGCCGGCATCGATCTTCCAGTCCGGGGAACTCGGCGCTCCTCCTACACCTTCTACGGACCAGGGGTCAACACGGTCGCGAACGACAGCGCCGAAGCTCGAAACGGCACGTCGCATCGCCTGGGTGTCCTCGGCCTCCAGGGGAGACCCGATCTCCGAGGTTCCCTCCGCCAAGGCGGCCGCGGCCAGGGCGCGGATGGTGATCGACTTAGATCCCGGGGGGCGGAGCTGAACGTCGATAGGGAGGCGAGCCGGAGTGACCCGGTACAAGGTCATATTTCCTTCCCGCCTTCGAGCAGCTGCCGGACCTCGGAGACGCTCAGCAGACGCGACTGGCCTGGTTTGAGTTTCGGATCCTTGATCGGCCCGATGGCGGTCCGCACCAACCGTCGCACTTCGTGGCCGAGCGCGGCCAGCATCCTCCTGATCTCCCGGTTGCGCCCCTCGACCATGACCATATCGACCAGGGCGTCATCCTTGGCACGGTCCACCATGTGAGCTGACACCGCTCTGGCCGTGCCGTCGTCGAGTTCAACACCCGCGACCAACCTACGAAGGGTCGCCCTCTTCGGTGGCGGTCTCACCACAACCAGGTAGGTCTTGGTGATACCGAAGCGGGGATGGGTGACTCGGTGGGTCAACTCACCGTCGTTGGAGACGAGGATCAGACCCTCAGAGTCGGCGTCAAGTCGTCCCACCGGATAGAGGCGCCGGGAAGACTGGACAAGGTCGATCACCGTGGTGCGGCCCTGGGGATCCTTGGCTGTGCTCACCACGCCCACCGGTTTGTAGAGAAGATGAGTCTCCAGGGTGGAGTCGAGGGGTACCGGTGTGCCGTCGAGAGTGAGCGTCTGACTCTCGACATCGACCCGGTCACCGAGACGAGCCAGCCTTCCATCGACTCGGATCCGACCTGCTCGAATGGCCTCCTCGGCGGCTCGGCGTGACATGAGCCCGGCGTTGGCGATGGCCTTCTGGATGCGGATCGGCTCCGCCATGGCACCTCAGCCCTGCCCGTGGCGCAGACCCTCCTCCAAGGAGTCGACGAAGTCCGCGGGGGGTATGTGGTCGGCGAGGGGCGGCAGGTCGTCGAGGGTGTCGAGGCCGAGCTTCTCCAGGAACAGCGAGGTTGTCCCGTACACCGCAGGGTTGCCGGGGAGATTTAGGCGGTCCCTCTCTTCGATGAAGCCGAGACGCTCCAGCGTCCTTACGGCCGAGTCGGAGTCCACTCCCCTGATCTCGGTTATCTGGGACCGGGAGACAGGTTGCCGGTACGCCACCACCGCCAGGGTCTCCAGGGCGGCCGCGGAGATTCTCCTCGCCGTGGGAGAGGAGGCGAAACGCTCCAAGTATGGGTAGGCGTCCGGGTGGCTGTAGAGGCGCCACCCACCTGCGGAGGAACGCAGCACCAGCCCAGCGCCGCGGCTCTGGAGCTCCTGGTCCAGCTCAGAAAGGAGCTCCTCCACCCGACTCTTTGACACTTCCAAGACTTCGGCCAGTTCAGCTACGGGAACCGGAGCGTCGGTCACGAACAGGATCGCCTCCAAAGCGGCCAGGTCCGTCACGGTGTCCACTCCGAGGTGAGATCCACCGCCCCTCCCTCCCGGTGCCGCACCCTGATGTCGGCGAGCCAGTGCTCCTGAGACACCTCGATGAGGCCCCAACGGGCCAGCTCCAGGAGGGCCAGGAAATAAGCGGCCACTTCCACCGGCCGGGAGCAGTGGGCGGTCAGGTCCTCGAAACTCGCCATCGTCGCCTCCTCCACACGCACCCGAATCTCGGCTATGGCCTCCTCGACGCTGGGGAGGTCGAAGTCGAGGTGGTCCAGATCGGGGTCCCGATCCGTCCGGGAGAACAGGCTGGCCGCGATGTCCGCCAGACCGGAGACATCAACCGGAAGCTGCACGTCGGGTGTCCTCACTTGGATGGGCTGGTCGATGCCACCCCGATGGGGAACCAACCGGTTTCCCTCTTGAAGGCGTCGGAGCAGCACCGCCGCCACATCCTTGAAGGTGACGCAGGCCAGCAGACGGCTCAGCAGCCGGTCACGCTCTTCGGCCAGAGCAAGCTCCTCGTCCAAGTCCAGGTCTGCCGGGTTGGGCAGCAGGGACTGGACTTTGAGCTGCACCAGAGTGGCGGCGATGAGAAGGAACTCGGAGGTGACTTCGAGGTCGAGATCGCGTATCTCGTCGAGGAAGGCCAGATACTCCTCGACTACTTCAGCCAGACCCACCGCGGTGATCTCTACTTGGTGTTTGGTGATCAGCTGAAGCAACAGGTCGAGCGGCCCCTCGAAGACGGTGGTTTTCACATGGAAGGTCATCTCGGGGCCGAGGTTATCCCGCGGGTCCAGCCCAGCCTGGACTTTGCCGGCTGGTCAGCGTCCTTGAGCGCCTCCCAGGTGCCCGGGGCGATGCTCGGCGGCCGCGAGCCGTGATGATGGAGGGCAAAGGCGACTACCAGGGCCGGAGCCCCCACTTCGGCCAGTTCCCTGGCGGCGTGTAACCCGTGGTCCCGATAGATCTTCATCCGCTCGGTGAGAGGCAGTCGGAGACGGACGAGAATCGAGGCCACAGAACGGCCGACAACGCCCAGGCGGGCGTGACGTTTGCCGACGTCGTGCATCAGAGCGGCGGCGATAGTCTCCGGCTCGGCACGCCCGGCGGCGAGCACGGCAAGGGCCGCCAGGTAACCGTGCCTCTGGTCGTGGCTCGCCTGGTCGAAGAACAGTCTGCTCATCTCGGGGTCTAGCCACGACCTGACCGCGGCGCGTTCGGTAGCCGTGAGGGGTCGGGCGAAGAGGACATCGAAGAAACGGCGCACGAGATGGGCAAGGGGCTCTGTCATGTATGCAAGCTGGTCAGGCAGTGGCCTTCGACTTGCAGTCGACGCAGAGGACGGACTCGGGGCGGAAGGCGAGGCGGTCCTCTCCGATCTCCTGCCCGCAGACCTCGCAGACGCCATAGTTGCCCGCCTCAATCCTCTCCAGGGCATGGTCGATGGCGTCGAGTTGAGCTTTCAGCGTTTCCACGAGGCCGAGAATCTCCGTACGCTCGGCCGTGACGGCGGCGGCGTCAGCGAAACTTCCGCCGAAGTCCAGGTCGGAGCGGAGCTCACCCGTCTCGTCGGCACCTAGCTCGTGGAGTTGGTGGACCAGGCGGTCCCGCTCTTCTCTGAGCGACTTTTCAACCTTGGTGATGTCGAGCGCCATTACCTACTCCTTGGATGCGCCTGAACATAAATCTCGAGAATGTGGGAGGGGCTTACCCTGGTATAGACCTGAGTGGTGCTGATGGTAGCGTGACCGAGCATCTCCTGTACGACTCTCAGATCCGCGCCCGCCTCGACCATGTGGGTAGCCGCCGAATGCCGGAGCACATGGGGTGACACTTTGATCGGATCTATGCCTGCCCTGACGGCATGTTTCTTGACGATTCCGAAAACGCCCTGACGGCTGATACGCCGTCCAGCCAGGTTGAGGAAGACCGGATCCCCCCTCTGGCCACGGCGCAGCAGTGCCAGCCGGTCGGGGAGCCAACGTTCGATGGCCTCGACCGCCTTTCCTCCCAGGGGGACCAGCCGCTCCCGGGAGCCCTTACCGGTGAGAAAGACGATCCGATCGCTGAGGTCGAGCTTTCCCAGGTCGAGGCCGACCGTCTCTGAGACACGGGCCCCGGTGGCGTAGAGGAACTCCAGAATCGCCGTGTCCCTCCGTGCCGCGACATCCTCCGTGCCGGGAGCGTCAAGAAGGGCGAAGACCTCTTCGAGGCTGAGAGCTTTGGGAAACGGGTCCGGACGCCCCGGGCCCTCGACCAGAGCGGTGGGATCGACAGAGCGGAAGCCTTCGGTTACCAGGAACCGGTGCAACCCCCGTACCGCCGCCAGCTTTCGTGCCATGGTCGAAGCCCCCTGGCCCGAAGGTGGGACAGAAACCCTTCCACCAGTTCACGGTCGGGTTCCCTCCCTTGGAGGAACCGCAGGTATTGCCCGAGATCGCGGGTGTAGGCGGCCAGGGTGTTGGCAGCTAGACCCCGCTCGACGCGAAGGGAGACCAAGTACTCCTCGACACAGTCGGCCAGGGAGAGCCTGCTCACATCCGGGCCAGCGCCTCCAGCACCGAGACGTGTTCCACGCCCAGGCTCGCGGCCACCGCGGGGTGACAGATCTTGTCGTCAACGATGTTGACTCCGGCCATCAGCTCGGGGTGGGCGGAAACAGCGTGGTGGACTCCCTCGTCTGCCAGGGTGACCGCGTAGCGGAGGGTGGCGTTGGTCAGGGCGTAGGTGGAGGTGTGGGGAACCGCCCCAGGAATGTTCCCCACCGCATAGTGGACCACGTCGTGGACGAAATAGACCGGGTCGGCGTGGGTGGTCTCCCGGGAGGTCTCGAAACACCCGCCCTGGTCGATGGCCACATCCACCAGCACAGACCCTCGCTTCATGGACCGCACCATGTCTTCGGTCACCAGTTTCGGAGCCGAGGCACCGGGGACGAGAACGGTCCCGATCACCAGATCTGCCCCGAGGACCTGGTCCTCGAGGGTCAGCTTGTTGGAGTGGAGGGTGGCCACCCGCCCGTTGTATATCGAGTCGAGCCGGCGCAGCTTGTTTATGTCCGTGTCCAGGACCACCACATCGGCTTGGAGGCCCATGGCTATCACCGCGGCGTTGGATCCTGCCATGCCCCCGCCTATCACCACGACCTTCGCTGGACTCACCCCGGTGACGCCACCGAGCAGGATTCCCCTCCCGCCCTGGGCCTTCTCGAGGAAGTATGCGCCCACCTGGGCGGCCATGCGTCCCGCGATCTCAGACATCGGGGCGAGGAGGGGAAGGGAACCATCGGGCAGTTGGACGGTCTCGTAGGCAATGGCGATGATTCCCTTATCAGCCAGACCCGCAGCGAGCTCCGGGTAGGCAGCGAGATGCAGGTAGGTGAACAGGATCTGGCCGGGACGGAAGAGGTCGAGCTCCGACTTCTGCGGCTCTTTCACCTTGAGGATCATCTCCGCCCCAGCGAAGACGTCCTCCGCGGTGGGCACCATGGTGGCACCCTGGTTCTCGTACTCCTCGTCGAGGATGGTCGAACCCTCGCCGGCCCCGTGTTCGATGAGGATCTGATGCCCTCGATCGACGAGTTCCCGCACTCCCACCGGGGTGATGGCGACGCGGTGTTCCTCGGTCTTGATTTCCTTGGGCACCCCGACGATCACCAGCGGTCCTCCTTACAGCAGTAGCTTTGTGGCCAGGCTAGACCCTCCCCCCGGCTTCGCGTCAGCCGTCGACGGTGAGGGTCTCACTGTCTTCGACCGGTGAGGGCGGGCGTAGGTTTCGTCGCCGCGCCGCTGCTCCGATGAGCCCGACGAAGAGAGGATGGGGCCTGTCGGGTCGGGACCTGAACTCGGGGTGTGCCTGGGTAGCGACGAAGTAGGGGTGGTCGACCAGTTCGATGAACTCCACCAGGTTGTCGTCCGGCGACAGTCCCGACAGGCGCATCCCTGCGGCCTCCAAGTCCTTGCGGTAGCGGTTGTTCACTTCCCACCGGTGGCGGTGCCTCTCGTAGATCAGCTCCTCTCCGTATAGCGCTCGGACCAGGGAACCTTCCGCAAGCTTGGCAGCGTAGAGACCCAGGCGCATGGTGCCCCCCATGTCCTCGACGTCCTCCTGACTCGCCATGAGATCGATCACAGGGTGGGGTGTCGAAGGGTCGAACTCGGTGCTGTTGGCCTCGACGTAGCCGAGCACGGAACGGGCGAACTCGATCACCGCGCACTGGAGTCCGAGGCACAATCCTAGGAAGGGCACTTCCTGCTCCCGGGCATAGCCCGCCGCTTGGATCTTACCTTCCACGCCCCGGTGGCCGAAGCCACCGGGAATGACCACGCCATCCAGGTCCTCCAGATAGGTCTCGGCGAGCAACCCGGTGAGTTCGTCGGAGGGAATCCACCGCAGGTCCAGCTTCAGTTCGTGGGCTGCTGCGGCGTGGCGTAGGGCCTCCGCCACCGACAGGTAGGCGTCGGGGAGGTCGACATACTTGCCCACCACTCCGATCGTGACCGGATCCGTGGCCGCGAGGGCTCGCTCCACCATCGACTTCCACGACTCGAGGTTGGGGGGTCCGGTGAGGAGTCCAAGCCTCTCACAGACAACGTTGTCCAGTCCGCCCTCGTGGAGGATCAGCGGTACCTCGTAGATGTCCCGGGCGTCCGGGGCTGCTATCACCGCTCGGGGGGCGACGTCGCAGAAAAGGCTGATCTTGCGTCGCACCGCGTCGTCGATCTCACGGTCGGAGCGAACGATGATCACGTCCGGGGCGATCCCCTTGCTGCGCAACTCGGCCACCGAATGCTGGGTCGGCTTGGTCTTCAGTTCCTCGGTGGTGGCGATGAACGGGACCAGGGTCACGTGGATGAACATGACCTTGTCGCGGCCGATGTCGTTGCCGAACTGCCGGATCGCTTCAAGGAAGGGAAGGCTCTCGATATCTCCCACGGTGCCGCCGACCTCGGTGATCACCACGTCGACGTCTTCGCCTCCGACCCGCCGAATCCGTTCTTTGATCTCATTGGTGATGTGGGGGATCACCTGGACCGTGTCCCCCAGATAGTCGCCCCGCCGCTCCTTCTGGATGACACTGAGATAAACGGATCCTGAGGTGACATTGGAGGTGCGGCGCAGGTTTTCGCCGGTAAACCGCTCGTAGTGACCCAGGTCGAGGTCGGTCTCTCCGCCGTCGTCGGTGACGAACACTTCACCGTGTTGGAAGGGGTTCATGGTCCCCGGATCGACGTTGATGTAAGGGTCCAGCTTCTGGTTCACCACCCGCACACCGCGGGCCTTGAGGAGGCGGCCCAGGGAAGCTGCAGCGATGCCCTTTCCCAGACTGGAGACGACTCCGCCGGTGACGAAGATGAAACGGGTCCCGTCAGAGGGGCCCGCGGCTAGCTCCGGTGAGCTTTCGGCCGGAAAAAGAGCCCCGTTCATGACGGGATTTCACAGTAGCACCCGCTGGGGTGCAGTCCATCTATTGCCGGAATCGCGCCTCCGCCATCAGCTCGGCGGCGGCTTCCTGGCCGGCCTGGCTGCCGGGAAGGCCAGCCAGCATCCTGGCAATCTCGGTGACCCGCTCCTCGCCTTCGACCCGCATGACCGCGGCGGCACCGTCGGAGCGGCTCACCACGTAGTGACGGTCGGCGTAGGCAGCGATCTGGGGAAGGTGGGTTACGCACAGCACCTGCACGTGCTGTGCCAGGGCGGCGAGTTTTCTGCCCATCTCCAAAGCCGTGGCCCCGCCGATGCCGGCATCCACCTCGTCGAATACAAGCGTCGGGGTGGTCGCCGATCGCGTAGCCAGGCCCATGGCCAGGGCAAGCCTTGACAGTTCTCCGCCCGAAGCGACGCCGGCAACCGGACCGGGGGCCAGGCGGGGATCAGAGGAGAACAGAAGCTGAACCCGGTCAGTCCCGCGGGAGCCCGCTTCGGCGGTCGTGAACTCGAAGGCGATCCTGGCGTCGGGCATAGCAAGGTCGTGGAGATGGCCCATGGCGGCTTCGACGATGCGGTCGGCAGCTCTCCTTCGGGCCTCTCCAAGCCGGGCCCCGGCCTCCTCAACCGCCGCCCGCGCTCTCTCTACCGCAGCCTCGATACCTGCGGCGGCTGCCACCAGTTCTTCGACCTCCTCCAAGCGTCTCTGGGCCTGCTCGCCGAAGGCCAGCACGTCGGCCACCGTGCGGCCGTACTTCCGCTTCATCTCTCCGATGAGATTGAGCCTCTCCTCTACCTCGTTCGCCCGCCGCGGGTCGGATTCGAGACCTTCGACCTGGTTCCTCACCCGCGTGCTCAGTTCAGAGAGGAGCGCCACCAGCTCCTCCCCGTCGTCAGGAAGCTCCTGAGCGGTGGGGTCCAGGTGGGCCACCTTCCTGAGCCGGGCCACCAGCTCACCCGAATCCTCCGACATACGTTCGGTTATGCGGAGCGAATCTGCGAGCAGTTCGGCGATGGCTTCGACGTTCCTGAGCCGCTGTGCCTCGGCCTCGAGGCTTTCGTCCTCCCCTAGTTCGAGGTTCGCCGCCGTTATCTCCGCCACCTGGTACCGCAACAGGTCCAGCTCTCGATGCAGCACAGCCGAATCCCCGCCTAGCACCTCTCGCCGGGCGAGTACCTCCTTCAGCTCCTCCCAGGCCGCGCGGTAATCCCCCAAAGCGGACCTGCCCGACTCCTCCAGCGAGCCGTCAACGAGGTCGAGGAGCTGACTCCTGCTGCGAAGCATCAGATGGCTGTGCTGGCTGACGATGTCAACAAGCCCGCTGAGACTGCTGGCAAGCGTTCCGATCGTTACCAGCTCCCCGTCGAGACGGGCCCGGCTCCTCCCGTCTCGAGGGACGACCCTGGTCACGGTGATCTCCTCACTGTCGGCCTCGAGAAGACCTTCGACGAGGATCTCCCCGCCCCAGGGTCCCACCGCGGCAGGATCGGCTCGCTCCCCCAGCACCAGCCTCAACCCGCCGAGAACGAGGGTCTTGCCAGCCCCTGTCTCACCGGTGATGACTGTGAAGCCGGCCGCGGGGTCTATGGCAGCGTCCTTGAGCAGGGCCAGGTTCTGAACCTGTAGGTGGTGGAGCATCAGTCGAGGTCGAACTTGTCGCGAACCACCTGGGAAAAGGTCCGGGCGCCGAGGGTCACGAACCGTACCGGCCGCTCTCCCCGGCTCACGGTCACCGTTTCTCCCCCCTCGAGCACACCGAGGCTCACCTTGTCTACGTTGACCTTCACGGCCCGGTCGCGGCGCACCGTCACCTCGATACAGGACGAGGCGGGGAGGACCAGGGACCGGTCGAAGAGAGAATGTGACGCCACGGGCGTCATGACCAAGGCTTCTACCCTCGGGTCCACCAGGGGACCTCCCGCCGAGAATGAGTAGGCGGTGGATCCGGTAGGAGTGGCGATCACCAATCCGTCGGCGCGATAGGTTGCGAAGCGGCCGCCGTCGATCGCCAACTCCAGATGTACCAGACGGGTGGAGTCGATCTTCTCCACCACCACATCATTGAGTCCAGTGGCCTTCCGTTCCCCGATCTCGGCGGTCACGGTGATCCGCTCTGCTACTTCGAAGCGACCGGCCACAAGCCTCCCCACAGTAGAGGCCAGCTCGGAGGGCTCCGCCTCGGTGAGGAACCCCAAGGTGCCCAGGTTGAAACCCATGACGGGAACGTCCCAGTACAGGGACTTACGGACGGCGTTGAGCATGGTCCCGTCTCCACCCGCCGCCAGGACGATGTCGGGAGCGGTGGTATCGCCGTCCACTACCTTCCCACCGGCCTTCTCTATTTCGTCGACGAGCCGCTCGGCGAAACGGCGCACATCGGTGCGCTGGGCGTGTGTTTCTAAGGCGAACTTCATCTCGTCACCGCTGGGGAGTTGGCATCGGTGTTCAGCTGGACTCCAGTTCGTCGAGGATCCGACCCAGCAGGTCAGCCAGCTCTCGGGCCGGTTCCGGCAGGGCCGCCGGGTCGAGTTCTTCGAGGCGTTCCAGCGTCGCTTCCAACTCCTCGATCTGTTCCTGGGTGAGGTCCATGCGCTTGATTATCCCCGACTCAGCCGCCCAGCACCAGATCCACGGCGGCGCTCAGATCAGCTACGACATGATCCGCGAAGGAGGTGCCTTCGCCCGCTTCTGTTACGCCAGTCATCACCAGGATCGACTCCCAGTCCTCCTCGGCCCGGGCCATGGCAACGTCGGTGTCCATCCGGTCCCCGATGACCCAGGCGCTCCCCACACCGCTGTCTCGTACCAGGCGTCGCATCGCAGGGTGGGGTTTTCCCGCTACCTCCGGTTCTTGACCGGCAGCAGCGGCGATGGCGGCGACCATCGCTCCCGCGCCGGGAACGAGTCCCGAGTTCGTCGGATAGGTGGGATCGGAGTTGGAGGCGATGAATCGGGCGCCTCCTCGAATCGCCTGGGCGGCGCGGGCGAGCCTCGGATAGTCGAAGTCCCGGTCGAGGCCGACCATCACCGTACGAGTCTCGTCGGGATGGGCCGTAGTGGCGAAGCCGACGCCCGCCACCGCCTCGTCGATGCCTGCTTCGCCGACCACCATCACTGGCCCGTCTTCTGGGGAAAGCAGGGAAACGGCCGCCATTGCCGAGGTGAGGACGGTATGCGGATCGACCTCTACGCCGGTGAGCTGGCGGATCTTTGCGGCCACCTGTTCAGGCGTCTTGGTGGAGTTGTTGGTGACGAACCTGACCGGAGTCCCCGATTCGGTGAGCCGCCGCAGGGCGTCGGCTGCTCCGGGAACCGGTGACATGGCGCGGTAGACCACCCCGTCGAGGTCGAGGATGACCGCTCTCACGGTGCGTAGAAATGGTCGAGTAGATGCTCGTAAAGGGTCGTGGTGCGTTGCACCGATCCGATCGAGACCCTCTCATCGTGGCCGTGAAACAGGGCCAGCATCTCGGAGAAGCTCATCTTCTCGTCGAACAGCCCCACCCCGTAAGCGACTGTTCCCTTCGGGCGCCAGAAACGGGCATCCGTGGCAACTGTCATCAGCGTCGGTACCAGATTCCGATGCCCTTCGATGTCTTCGACGCTGTCGGCGATCGCTTCCCACAGCTTGTCCCCGGCGGGGCTGGTGGTGGCTTCGGTGTCGGCAACCGGCTCGATACGAATGTCGTCTTGGGCGCTTCCCATCGCTTTTCTCAGGTGGGAGTCGACGAACCCCCCGTCCATGCCGGGCAGGGCCCGGATGTCGACGCTGGCTTCGGCCCGGTCGGCGATGATGTTCGACTTCACCCCACCGCGCATTTGGTTAGGCGAGATGGTCAAGTGGGTGGCGGCGTGGGCGTAACGAGCGAGGAGCGGGTCGAGTTCGGCTAGCTCTTCGATGGCGGTATCGATGCGGTCGGGGTCGGTGAGGCCGCTGACGAGGTCGGGACTGAGGTCGAGCGCGGCCACAAAGCCTTCCCACAGCTCGTCGATCGCCACCGGAGACGGCGTGTCGAACAGGCCAACCAGGGCCCGAACGAGCTTCTCCAGAGCATTGTCAGCCCGGTACGGAGCCGAGCCGTGTCCGGGGGTGCCGGAGGAGCGGAGCAGCCTCCAAAAGACTCCCTTCTCCCCCGTGGACACGGGCACGGTCGGTTGGGTGGCACCCTTGGGGGCCGGATAGGCGACCTCGGTGAGCAGATAGTCGGACCGGACCAGATCCCATCGTGTCTCCACCAGGGCCCTGGCGCCAAGCTGACCTCCCGCCTCTTCGTCGGCCACCGCGGCGAACACGAGATCGCCCCGGGGCTGTTTCTCCCCACGGATGTAGGGGCGGGCGGCGGCTGCCATGGCCGAAGTGACGTTGAGCATATCCACCGCGCCCCGGCCGTAAACGAAGCCGTCGATGACCTCCGCGGCGAACGGGTCGACGCTCCACCCCGAAGGATCGGCGGGCACCACGTCGAGGTGGGGCACCAGTGCGAGGCTGGGATGGCCGGGATCGGTGCCGCTGATCCTGTAGACCAGCGACTGGCGTCCCTCTACCACTTCGAACACTTCGCCCTCCACCCCGAAGAAGTCCAATAGGGTGGCCACCGAGCGGTGTTCGTGGCCGCTGTCGGGCGTGCCGTCATTGACGCAGGCGTTGCGGATCAGGGAACGGAGCAGCTCGACGACGCTCATGCTCTCAGGGTTTCTAACAGGTCGTACATCGTGGGGGTCAGGGGAAGCTGATCTGCCTCTTCCAGTTTCACCCACGCCACTTCCGCGGCGTCGTCTCCGGCCTCGAGCTCGCCGCCGGTGACCCGCCCCTGGAAGTCGATGAGGACTATGTGGTGCTTCTCCGAGAGATGCTCTCCAACCCAGATCACATCTCCTGCCTCCACCACAAGCCCGGTCTCCTCTCGCACCTCCCGCTCGGCGGCCTGCCGCAGGGGCTCGCCCCAAAGGACTTTCCCTCCCGGCACAGCCCAAAGTCCCTTCGCCGGCTCATTTCCCCTCTTCACCAGCAGGATGAGGTCATCTTCGAGCACGGCGACTCCCACACCTACCTGCGGGGGCTGGCTATTTCCTGTCATCGTGGTGCATGATTATCGAACGAGCGGCGAACCCGCTTGCCTCGAAGAAGTTCTTGGCCAGTCGGTGTCCGGGAAGAACATGGGCGTCGAACTTAGCGATGCCCCTCTCCCGCATCCGATCCATGGCCGTGTTCAGCATGATCTCACCTACCCCCGCCTCTCGGGCCTCGGGTTCGACGTAGATCAGCCGTACGGCAGCCAGCCTCTCTCCTCTAGCCCGATTGAGAAGCTCCTGGATCCGGACCAGGATGAACCCCAAGGGGCACCCGTCGATGCTTCCCAGCAGGACCATGGAATCCGGGTGATCGATGGCCTCGGCGAAGGCCTCCTCGACAGGATCGGGGAGCCCGTCGGCGAGGGGCCACATCGGATTGAGGCTCGTCATCTCCTCCTCTAGGCCTGTGTACAGATGGCTGAGAACCGGAATGTCCGGGTGTGACGCTTCGGCTGCTTCGAGCCTCATCCTGAGCCAAACCGTAACCGTCGCCAAAGCCGGCCCATCCCCCACAGGGTGACCAGGCCCATGGCCTCCACCACGATGCTCAGGCCCATCTTGGACCTGCCCTTGGCCCTGTCCCGGAAGGTGATCGGAACTTCCACCACCCGGAGGCCGGCCTCGTGGGCCCTCCAGGCAATCTCCACCTGAAATCCGTACCCCGAGGCCTCCGCCTCCTGGTAGGGCAGGCGGCTGAGCGCCTCCCGGGTGAAGGCCCTGAACCCGGCGGTGGCGTCGTGGATGGGGATGCCCAGCATCAGCCGGGCATAGAGGTTTCCTCCCCGGGAGACCAGACGTCGTGCCAGGGGCCAGTCGGGGGTCCCTCCGCCGGGCACATATCGCGAGCCAATGGCAAGGTCCGCACCGGCATCGAGGGCCGCCACCAGACGGGGAAGGTCACCGGGGTCATGAGAGAAGTCGGCGTCCATCTCCACGATGACCTCGGCTCCTTCTCCGAGAGCGCGATCGAACCCGGCTGCGTAGGCGGGGCCCAACCCCTCCTTGCGGGCACGGTGGAGAACGGCGAGGAGCGCATTAGAGGCGGCCAGTTCGTCGGCGATCTCGCCGGTGCCGTCTGGTGACGAGTCGTCGACTACAAGGGTCCGATAGCCGCGGGCTGTCACCGCGGCGGTGATGTCTTCCAGGTTCTCGCGTTCGTTGTACGTCGGGATGACGACTGTGACGCGCTCAGGCGACACAGTCTTTGCACAACATCTTGCGCTTGTTGGCGAGCTGGGTGGTCCTTTTCACCATGAAGCACAACTGGCACACGAACTCGTCCTCCTTGGGCTCCTGCGCGTCGACATCGATCGTCAGCTCAGCTCGGCGCATGGCCCGCAGCTCCTGCACCTCGTCGACGAGGAGCGCCTCGCTCACTTCGTCTTCGAGGAGCTGTAGCTCCTCATCCTCCAGCTCTTCGAGGGCCTCGGCCGTCTCGTCCAGGGCCTCGGTGGTCTCTTCTTCTTCTTCTTCTTCCACGTCGTCGTCGACATCTTCTTCGAAGACGTCAGCCTCGAGCTCATCGTCCACGGCGATGTCGTCGATGTCGTCGAGGGCCTCGTCCGGAGTGTCGGGAAGGTCTGTGGTTGGCATGTTTGGAATCTCAGGGTCTTGGCGGCGCGGGAGTATAAGCCAAGCTGTCTCAGATCTTGAGACGTATCGCCGACGGTACGACCCGCCCCTCCACCGTAGTGCTTCCCACCGGGTCTCCATCGGCTTCGAGAGGCCAGACCGGATCACTCTCGATCTTGAACTCGGCGGCCACCAGCCGTCTGACTGCGCCGTCCTTCAGATGGGTGCCCCTGACGATCTTGGGGACCAAGGCCGGTGCCTGGGACTTGCGGGCATTGATGATCTGGATGTCGAGCACGCCGTCCACGAGGGTGGCCCGAGGTGCCACGTTCCAACCCCCGGCGAAAAACTGCGCGTTGGCCATGATCACAGCTAAAGCCTCGGATTCGTAGGTACGTTTTTCTGTGGTCAATCGGATCCTCGCCTGGGGAAAGCGGGGCAGCCTGGCCAGGAAGGCGAGCGGATAGCGGGCCGACCCGATCCTCCGGGTGATGCGAGGGGCGGTCTCCGCGGCGGCGGCGCCCACACCCACCTGAGCCACATTCACGAAGAATCTCCGGCCCCAAGCACCCTGCAACGTGACCACGTCGATGTCGTAGGTTTCGTCTCCGGTGAGGTGCCGGGCGGCCGCACCCAGCGCGTGGGGTAGACCGAAGGTGCGGAGCAGGTCACATCCAGTGCCTGTGGGAAGAACTCCCACCACCGGCGTCTCGCCCATGTCCAGCGAGAGGAGCGTGTTGATAGCCAGGTTCACAGTGCCATCTCCCCCTGCGAGGGCGAAGTGGGTCCTTCCCGCCCTGGCCTCCGTTTCGATGACGGAGACTGTCTCCTCGACGCTGGCAGGGGCGATCACTTGACCGTCGACCCCGGCCGCCTCAGTCGCCTCCCTCACCACCGCAGGTTCGATGGGACGTCTCCCGGCTGCCCGGTTGACGATGACCAGCCACCTCTTCATTCTGCTACGCCCTGGGCTGCCACTACTCCTCGGTCCACCGCCCGCAGGGCGAGTTCAGCTTCCTCCGCAAGCTCAGGGGCGGCATCGCGGAGTTGACGGAGCAAGTCGGCGAGCTGCCGGGAGATCCGGACGAAGTCCCCCGGCGCCAGACCGGCGGCCGGAAGCTGGTTGAAGGTGTCGCCGGATGCCCACTCGTAGGCGAGCAGGGCGAACCCCGGGTCGGGCCGGCGGGTGGGCGTGAGGCGGTGTGCGCTCTCCAGCGCCGTGAGCTCCGACCACAGCCGGTCGATCTCTGCCCAGCGCTGTTCTAGCTTTTGGTTAGGCCACTCCCCTACTGAAGGTGTGTCTGTTCGGGGTTCGTAGACGAACACTGAGATGAGGGCGGCGAGTTCGGCGGGCTCCAGCTCGAGGAAAAACCCCCGTTCCACAGCCTCAGTGAGCAGGAGGTCGGTCTCGTTGTAGATCTGCCGCAGCCTTTCGCCGCGGGGCCTCAGCGACCAGGCATCCAAATAGCGCAGGTCCTCGAGGAGGGCTCGGATGGCGTGGAACTCTTCGATGAGGCCGTGGCCCGAGGAGCGGCGAAGGCTTCGGTGCTGCTCGAGCTGGCGCCTGGTTCTCCGCGCCCGCCGAAGGGCGTCCAGATGGAGAGCAGCGTCGGGACACTCGGCTACCGGGTGGGACAGAACTCGGCGCTTCGGAGTTATGTCCCTGGGGTCGCGTGGGGACAGCTTGCGCAGCCTGCGCACCGAGTCCTGGAGGAAACGGCGGTCCTTTGGTCGGAGCGGAGTGGGCAAATCAATCACGCCTACCACCCGACTCCCGGGAGTAATGTCACGGTATCCGACGGTAGACACCCGGCCCGAGGTGGAGAGGACGAGGAAGCGGGCTCCTCCCCCTTTGCGGGAGAGCCGTTTGAGGACGGCGTAACGCCCGTCCCGGGGACCGCCCACGATGTCGACGACATGGCCGGAGCGCAGTCCGGAGGCGATCTTGTCGCCGTGCCTCCCCGGCCGGGACGACTCCACCATCGCCTCGTATTCCTCCACGCTTCCTCGCTCGCATCGGGCCTGAGCCTCCTCCTCGGCGAGCTTCTCCTCCAGCCCGGCGATGCGGCGATACCACTGGCGGCGATCTCCCTCACGCTGGAAGGCGGCGAAGGAGGCCTCCAGCAGCTTCTCGGCCTGGTCTTCGGGGTAGTTGGCCACCAGGTTGGCGGTCATGTTGTAGGTGGGTCGGAAACTGGAGGTGAGAGGGTGGCTGCCAGCTGATGCGATCTCGAGGACCTGGTCGAAGCGAACGAAGGGCGAGTGGAGGACGACGCCGTATCCCCTGGTGTCGATTCCCCGACGTCCAGCACGCCCGGTGAGCTGGGTGTAGTCGCCGGGGCGTAGAGGCTGATGGCCTTCGCCGTCGTACTTCGACAGGGTCTCCAGGACGACCGAGCGAGCGGGCATGTTGATTCCCAGGGCCAAGGTCTCGGTGGCGAAGACGACTTTGATCAGTCCGGCTGCGAAGAGCTCTTCCACCGTCTCCTTGAAGGCGGGGACCAGGCCGGCGTGATGGGGAGCTACCCCGGCCTCCAGGCCCGCAATCCAGCGATCGTAGCCCAGGACGCCAAGGTCCACTTCGCTGAGGTGCGCGGTGCGGGTCTCGGCCACTTGACGTATCTTCGCTCTCTCATCCGAAGTGGTGAGGCGAAGCCCTGCGTCCACCAGGCGGTGGGCGGCGGCATCACAGCCGGCCCGAGAAAAAATGAAATAGATGGCAGGGAGCATGTCTTCTAGGTGCAGCCTTTCCACCACCTCAACCCGGTTGGGGGTTTTGAATCGGCGGTGCCGGCCCCGCTCCCTGGCGACGAGCTGCTGGAGGCGCGGGTTGGGCCGGACCCGGCCGTCGCGACTGGTGAAGGTCGGATGGAGAAATACCGCCCGCTCCCCGGAGCGTTCCTTCATCATGTACATGGACTCCAACGGCACGGGTCGGTCCTCGCTGGCCACCAGCACTCCACTCCCCCTCCTCTCCGCAACCCAGGCGGCGAACTCCGCACTGTTGGCGATCGTCGCCGACAGGCAGACGAGCTGGATCTCCTCGGGGCAGTGGATGATCACCTCTTCCCACACCGCGCCTCGTGCCCGGTCCTGGAGATAGTGGACCTCATCGAGGACGACGATGGACACATCGGAGAGAGCAGCGCTATCGGCGTAGATCATGTTGCGGAGGACCTCGGTGGTCATAACCACGATCGGGGCACTGCTATTGACGACGTTGTCACCGGTGAGCAGCCCCACCTCCTCGACGCCGTACTTCGCCACGAAGTCTCCGTACTTCTGGTTGGAGAGGGCCTTGATGGGCGTCGTGTAGAAGGCCCGCAGGCCCCGGCTGAGCGCTAGATGCACCGCTGCCTCGGCAACCACGGTCTTGCCCGATCCGGTGGGCGCGGTAACAACAACGGAGTCTCCTCCGGCCAAGGCCTCGGCGGCCTCGACTTGGAAGGGGTCCGGCTCGAAGGAAAGCTGAGGCCAGAAGTCGGCGAGTGGATCTGTCATTTCTTGAGCACGAGGCGCACCAGCCAGTAGGTCGCCTCGTACATGAGATACAACGGTGCCGAAAGCACGAGAAGGGTAAAGGCGTCACCGCTGGGAGTGATAGCCGCCGCGCCGGCAACCACCAGGATCACGGCCCACCGGCGTCCGCTGGCGAGCTGGCGGGAGGAGATCACACCAGCCGCGGCCGCGGCGAAGAGAAACACCGGGTAGAGGAACGCCACTCCGAAAGCAAACAGGAACCGCAGCGTGAACGAGTAGTAGTCGCCGAGACGGAGATTGTTTCCCACGTCGGGAAAGACGCCGAGGAGAAAATCTAGACCTCGGGGCAACGTCCAATAGCCGAAGGCTACTCCGCCGGCGAACAGGACGACCATGGAAGAGACGATGGGAATCGCCCACCTGCGTTCCCTCTGGGTGAGGGCCGGAT
>JBHHWH010000032.1:0-24822 GCA_046756405.1 Acidimicrobiia bacterium
CCGGTTTAGGAAACCGGTGCTCTATCCCCTGAGCTACGAGGGCGTATCCGCGGAAATGCTAGGAGGAGCCGGACGGAACCGGGTTCCCTACAACTCCACCTGGACTCCCACCTCCATGACCCTCTTCGCTGGGAGGTGGAAGAAGTTGGCGGCGCTGGTGGCGTTGCGGTGCATGAGAGCGAACAGGCGATCGGGGAGGGAGCGAATCCCACGTCTCCGCACCATGATGACGCTCTCCTTGCCCAGGAAGTAGACGGCATCGGTCGGGTCGAAGCCGAATCCCGCCACGGTGAGCTCCTCCAGGGCCTTGGGTACATCCGCCAGTTCGAGGAAGCCGAACTGGAGAACCACCTGGTAGAACCCCTCTCCCAACTCGTGGCGGGTGGCCCTGGCCGCTTTGGGCACCCGGGGCGTCGAAACCCACTGAACCGACACCAGCAGCACCGTCTCGTGGATTACACCGTTGTTGCGCAAGTTCGCCAGCAGCGCCGGTGGCGTCGTCCCCACCTCCGCGGCGAGGTAGACGGCGGTCCCTGGGACCCGCGGCTGGGGGTTGGAGACGATCGAACCGATGAAGCGTTCGATAGGCAGGTCCCCTTTGCGCAGCTCTTTGGAGAGCCGCAGTCTTCCCAGCTTCCAGGTGATCATGATCCCCATGACCAATAGGCCCACCGCCAGGGGGAACCACCCTCCCTGGGGGATCTTGAGGATGTTGGCGAAGAAGAAGGCCAGGTCCACCACCATGAAGATCGTCGTCAGGCCACCGGCGACGAAGCGACTCCACCCCCAGCGGTGCCGCATCACTATGTAGAAGAGGGTCGTGGTGATCACCATGGTCGTGGTCACCGCCACCCCGTAGGCGGCGGCCAGGTTGGATGAGGAGCCGAAGGAGAAGACCACTCCGATACAGGCCAGCATCAGCAGCCAGTTCACCGTGCCGATGTAAACCTGGCCATACTCACGCTCCGAGGTGTGGTCGATCCTGAGGCGAGGGAGGTAGCCGAGTTGGACGGCCTGCATGGTCAGGGAGTAGGCGGCGGAGATGAGGGCCTGGGAGGCGATGATCGTCGCCATCGTGGCCAGGACGATGAGAGGAACCAGGGCCCAATTGGGCGCCATCTGATAGAAGGGGTTGATCACTTCCGGGCGGGAGATCATCAGGGCGCCCTGGCCGTAGTAGTTCAGCAGCAGGGCAGGGAAGACCAGGCTGAACCAGGCGATCCGGATCGGCCGCTTTCCGAAATGGCCCATGTCGGCGTAAAGGGCCTCGCTTCCGGTCACCACCAGGAAGATCGCCCCCAAGGCGAGGAAGGACAGATAGGGGTGGTCCCCGACGAAGGTCAGGGCGTAGGTGGGGCTCACCGCCATCAGGACTCTGGGGTAGCGGATGATCTGGGTGATTCCCAGGGTGGCCAGTGTGGTGAACCAGATCAGCATGACCGGACCGAAAGCGGCTCCTACCTTTCCCGTCCCCACCCGCTGTACCAGGAACAGCACCAGGATGATCGTGGCCGCCACCGGTACCACGTAGGGGTCGAGCTCAGGGGTTAAGACCTCGAGTCCTTCCACCGCGGAGAGGACCGAGATAGCCGGGGTGATGATCCCGTCGCCGTAGAGGAGGGCAGTCCCGAACAGTCCTACCAAGAGCAGAGCGCGTTTGCTCGCGTCCCAGGTCGTGACTCCTCTGCCCGCCGCCAGGGCGGTTAGGGCCATGATCCCGCCCTCTCCCTGGTTGTCGGCACGCATCAGGAAACCCAGGTACTTGACGCTCACCACTATCACCAGCGACCAGAACATCAGCGACAGGATTCCCATCACCGATTCGATGTTCACCTCCAGACCCTCGGCGGCGAGGAAGGTCTCCCGGAAGGCGTAGAGGGGGCTGGTCCCGATGTCCCCAAAGACCACCCCCAGGGCGCCGATCGTCGTTAACACCAGGTACCGGGGGTGCGTCTTCGTGTCGGATTCGGTCATGCGGTGGCGGAGGTTACCGATGGGAGTGCTGGTTCCCTATTTAGCTGCTGACGTCCCGCCGGGCCTGGTCAAAGTCGATGGTCAGCTCGTAGCGGGAGTGGCCGGTGTCGGTGTCGACCCGGCGGTTGTTCACCACCCCGGGCACGGCCAACCCACCCAGGGGGTCGGTGTCGCGCCACAGGTTCACCCAGCGACCGTCCATGCGCTCCGAGACCTTGGAGCAGAGGCCATCCACTCCGGCCGAGGGGAACACCCTGGCGTAGAGGATCCCCAAGGGGGAGCCGTAGGTGACCAGCCCTTCGGGTAGGTGGGCGCCCTTGGCCAGGGCCGCGGCGACGATGACGGACCCCTGGGAGTGGGCAGTTACTACGGGTGCACCCTCCGGCTGGAGGCGGCGGCGGAGGGCTTCAACCGCCGCCGGCCCGTAGGCCGGGGGTGCCAGGGGGTGAAACCAGCGGGGCCAGAAGGAGCCCACGTCCCAGAGGATCCCTACCTTGCGTCTCCGTTGCGGGTCTCCCCATCCGCGAAGGATGCTGTTGACGATGAAGAGGGCGATTCCGCCCACGACCGCGACGAAGGCCAGGTCCACCAGGCTCCTGAGGTCGAAGGGGGGAAGACCCAAGGGTGGCGCATCGAAGTCGAGGAAGCGCGGTCCACCGGACCAGACGAGCTCGCGGGACCCCACGCTCAAAGCCGCCGGGGAACAGCCCCTGTCCCCATCACCCAGACACGCTCTCCAGCCACCAAGGGCGGCGATGGCGAGCCCACCCGCCCCGGTCAGCCCCAGCAGCCAGCGAGCGCGGAGAGTCACCCGCCGCACCATCGCCAGGAACCGGCCTTCCCCGCGAGGGGGAAGCCGGGCCGGCTCCACACCCCGGGAGAGCGCGGCGAGGACCCCGCCGAGGAGGAGCAGCCAGAGAAGAAAGGCCATCATCGCCACCACCACCCAGGTGCCTCCGTTGACCATCACCTGGGCGTCGGCGATCCTGAACCTCTCTCCGATCTGGAAAGCTGTCACGGCTCCATCGTTGGGCGTTCTCGGACTCCACCGGTAGATCCCATATTCGGCCAGGACCGCCACCGCCACCCCGAAGGCCCCACCGAGGAGGGAGCCAACGGTGACCGCACCGGCGGGCAGCCAGGAGTCGAGGCGCAGCGGATGGCGGTGGGCGATGACGGCACCAAGGGCCGCCACCAGGACGAGGCCCACAGACAAGAAAACCACCTGGTGGGTCTGGCTTCCCCCGGCGGTGCCTTGGGCACCCAACGAGACCCAGGCCAGGACAGCGCCCGCCACCCAGATCCAGGTCTGGCCGATTCGGGCTGCAAGCCGAGAGCCGGGAGAGACGACCGCGACAGCGACCCCTACCAGCACCCCCAGGGCGGCTCCCGTGGCCGTCGCCGATGTCCCCCAGGAGACGATCAGGGTGATTACAGCCAGGGCGAAGGCGAGGTGGAGCCTGCGGAGGAGATGTAGCACCGGCTGGGGGCGCCACATCGACTCGTCGCCCAGCTTCGCCTCCGGCGCAGGGTCGTCGAGCTGCTGATCCGAGCCCGTCAGCATGGAGTCCCGGGTGACTCCGAACAGGAGACGGACCTGATCTCGAAGGGAGAAGGGCGAGAGCTGGGAGCGGGTGGAGAGCCTCCACAGGACCAGAAGCAGCACCAGGCCCAGACCCAACGGAGCCAGCCTGGCGACCCACTGCGGCCACACCCCCGCCGAGACGAGCTGGAAGACGAAATCCACCCCCACCACCGAGAGCTGAGCGGTGAACAGCGCGGTCATCCCCAGGGCGGAGAGCCGGAGGAAGACCTGGGTAGCTCGCCTCCCGTCGGCCATCCACCCGGCCACGTTGGAGAAGGCAAAGGGAGCAAGGAGTATCCACAGGGCCGACCACTTGCTTCCGGAGGTCAGGTTCCCCCACCGGAAAGCCTTCACCCGGAAGGGGGACCCCGGTTCCTGATCACGATTCCGCTCCCAGACCCGTGCCTGGGGGTGGCGTTTCTCCCCGGGGATCAGATAGCTGACCGGCTCCCAGTAGAGCAGGGCCCGTGGGGGCGTCCCGGAGACACCGTGCACCCTGAGTTCGTCCCTTTTCTCCAAGCTCGACCCCTTCGATCGTTGCCATGGGAAACTAACCAAGGCCCACGAGCCGTGACGGTTCGTTGCCTCTGGCTACATTCCTGGTCATGGAAGAAGAGCGCATTGCACTGTTCCTGGATTTCGAGAACCTGGCCATAGGCGCCAGGGAGGCTCTTGGGGGTATGGAGTTCGACTTCGAGCCCATCGCCAACGCCCTCGCCGAGCGAGGGAGGGTGGTTTCCCGTCGTGCCTACGCCGACTGGTCTATGTTCCCCGACGCCCGTCAGGCCCTCACCCGAGGCCACGTGGAGCTGATCGAGATCCCCCAGCGTATGGGGGCGATCCGGAAGAACGCCGCCGACATCAAACTGGCGGTGGATGCCATCGAGCTGGCCTACGAGCGGGACTTCGTCACCACCTTCGTCATCTGCACCGGAGACTCTGATTTCACCCCCTTGGTGCACAAGCTGCGGGAACTGAATAAGAAGGTGATCGGTGTCGGAGTGAAGGCCTCGACGTCGAATCTCCTTCCTCCGGCCTGTGACGAGTTCCTCTTCTACGATTACCTCGAAGGCGTCGAACCCCGACTCAAGAAAGGCAAGGCCGCGATAGAGGAGGGCCCGGAGGAGGCGGAGGAGCCCGCAGAGAAGGGGGTCGGCGAGCTGGAGACCCTGGTCACCACCACGCTGGCCGGCCTGTCGCGGTCAGTGCAGGGAGACGTCCTGGCCTCGCTGCTGAAGAGGGCCCTGCTGCGCAAGGACTCCACCTTCAACGAGGCCGACTACGGCTTCCGCGGGTTCGGGGAGCTGCTGCGCTTCCTCGAATCGAAGGGGGTCATCGAGCTTTCCGCTGGTCCCAGCCCCGGAGACCCGGTGGTCCAGATCGCCTCCTCCAGCAGCGAGGAGCAGCGCGCCTTCGAGTTGCTCCGTGACGTTGTCGCCGGGCTGTCCAAGAAGAAGGGACCGGTGGTCCTCTCTGGGCTGAAGAATCACGTTCGAAAGCGGGATCCGGAGTTCGACGAGCGCAAGTTCGGCTACGGCGGGTTCCTCCAGTTCTGCAAGGCCGCGGCCACCCGCGGTCTCATCGATCTCGACTGGAGGGACGACCTGGGGGACTACGAGGTGGTGGCGCGGTGAAAACCACCGCCGAGATCGTGGTTGTAGGCGCCGGCATCATCGGTGCCTCCATCGCCTACCAGCTCGCCCGACGCGAGGTGGACGTGGTGGCCCTGGACAAGGGTAATGGGCCCGCGGAAGGATCTACGGGAGCCTCGTCTTCGATGTGCCGTTGCCGCTACACCTACCCCGAAGTGGTGCGTCTCGCCTTCCACGGCCAGCAGGCCTACGGCAACTGGTCCGAGTTCACCGGGTTGAAAGAGGTCCGGTCGGATCTGCATCGGGTTGGAGTGCTGTGGATGATGGGGGAGGACGCCAAGAAGGTGCGCGCCGACGCCGACAAGCTGGTTTCCCAGGGGGTGGAGGCCGAAGCCCTGGGTCCCGAAGAGGTGACTGAGCTGTTCCCTGCTCTATCCACCTGCGCCGAGCCCTTCGACCTGACCGGTCAGATCTCCCATGTCTGCCGGCCCGGGGAGGCGTTTCTCTTCGAGCCGAAGGGAGGATACGCGGATCCTGTGGGAGCCAACCAGGACCTGATCGTGGCTACCCGGGTTCAGGGTGGGGAGGTCCGGTTCCGTTCCGAGGTGGTTGATGTCATGAAGCGGCGAGGTCGGGTCACCGGAGTGGAGCTGATCGACGGGACCACGATCGCCGCCAACCTGGTGATCAACGCCGCCGGCCCCTGGTGCAACCGGCTCAACGCCCTCGCCGGATGCCACCTTCGCTGGACCCTGACTCCGACCCGGATCCAGACCGTCTACCGGCCCTGGCCCGAGGACCTGGGGCCGCTGCCCGCCGGCGCTGACGCCAGCACCGGCACTTACTTCCGACCCGAGTCAGGAGGCCAGCAGGTGTTGGTGGGATCGGTTCTCCCCGAAGACGAGGAGGAGGTGGTGGAAAACCCCGACGACTACAAGCGGGTCCCCGACGCCGACTTCGTCGAGATCAAACTCGCCGCGTTCCACCACCGGGTTCCCTCCCTCGAGGCCCGGGGACGGGTCTCCGGAGTGGCGGGGCTCTACACCATCAACCGGGAAGACGTCCATCCGATCCTCGGCCCCACCGACGTCGACGGCTTCTGGGTAGCCAACGGCTTCAGCGGCCACGGCTTCAAGCTCGCCCCCGCCGTGGGGTCGATGATCGCCCAGGCCTACACCGGGGAGAGCACCGAATTCGACACCGACGTGCCCATGGAGTTCTTCGCCGTTGACCGAAGACCCATCGAAGTGACCGTCAAGAACGTCCTCGCCTGATGCGCTACCTCGATGCTGCGGCCACCCGAGCTGCCCTCACCATGCCAGCAGCCATCGAGGCTATGGAGCGTGCCTTCTCCGGAGAGGTGGAGGCGCCCTTGCGGACCCTGGTCGGCCCTTCCCTGGTGATGCCGGGCCGCGTCGATGACACCATGGCAGTGAAGGTGGTCTCGGTGGTCCCGGGGAACCCGGTGGGGCTGGTGGTCGTGTTCGACGCCGACGGCAGTCCCCTGGGGATCGTGGACGGCCCCACCCTCACCGCCATCCGCACCGGGGCCGTCTGCGGGTTGGCTACCCGACTTCTGGCCAGGGAGTCAGCCGCGACGCTGGCCATGCTGGGGGCTGGGGCGATGGCCTTCGACCAGGTGGAGGCGATAAGAGCAGTCCGGCCCCTCTCCCGGATCCTGGTCTGGTCCCGCACCGCGGAGCGGGCCCGAGCCCTGGCCCATCGGGTCGGCGGTGAGGTGGCAGCCGACCCGGATGAAGCCGTCGCCGCCGCCGACATCGTCTCCTGCGCCACCCCGGCCACGGAGCCCCTCTTCGAGGCAGCTTCGGTGCGGCCCGGCACCCACATCAATGCGGTGGGGGCGTTCGCCCCGGAGATGGCAGAGCTTCCCGCCGACCTGGTGCATCGTGCCTACGTGGTCGTGGACGATGTTGACGCTGCCGCAGCGGAGGCCGGGGACCTGATCCAGGCTGGGAAACAGCCGGACGCCACCCTCCGTCAGGTGCTCGCCGGAGATCATCTCGTGGTGGATTCGGAGGTGACCGTGTTCAAGAGCGTGGGGATAGCCGCTCAGGACGTGGCCGCAGCCCGCCGAGCCCTCGCCGACGCGGAGGGGGCCGGGTTGGGAGTCGAGCTCTCCTAAGAGCTTCCCTTCCTTTCTGTGAGGGGAATCCGCGGTATAGCCAGCAATTTTCCTCACAAAAGGTTGGGAGGGCTGGGGTGTTAGCGGGCCTGGCGGATACGGGCGACCTGGTCGGCCACCAGGGCCAGTCCCAAGCCGATGGCAGGTGGCACCAGAGCCACCGCCCTTCGAGCTACGAAGAGGGCGGCGATGAAAATGAGCCCTCCAACCAGGGCACGGGCCGCATGGAGCCGGCCTTGTTCCATGGGGAGTTGGGTCTTGGCGTCCACGGTGCTCGTCGGGGGAAGGGGGTCGCGCACTACAACCAAAAGCCCCAGGAGCCCATAGCCGAGCACCGCCATCGGCTCAATGGCCACCACCGACAGGGGGAACACGCCGGTCAGCAGCGCCGCGGCGGAAGCTCCCACGGCGGCTATCACCGCGGCGACGACCGCCCGGATGTTGTGCTGGGCGGCGAGCCGGTCGTCGACGTAAAGGGCGATCGCAATACCGAACCCGGCCACCCAGCCCTCGGCAGAAGGGGAGAACAGGGCGATAAGGATCGACGCTGCCGCTACCCAGTAGAAGTCGCTGACCAGGGGACGTCGCCCCGTGGAGTTGAGCACCAACCGTGCGGCCAGCACCATCCCTCCTACGAAGAGCCAGGCAGAGGGGTCCTGGCCGAGGAGAACCCAGGCGGCGGCGGCAACCGCAGCGACGATGGCGGTGGAGTCGTGGTCCGGGTCGAGCTCCCTCACCAACGCCCAGACCAGAAACGTATTTACCGGCGCCAGCCAAGCTCCCCTGGGCCCGCCAGATAAGGCGATGGCCCCTCCTGCCACCAGGGCTGCCAAGGTGAGGAGGGCGATGAGGCGGTTGGAGGGGTAGGAGAAATCGAGGGATCGTCCGACATGGGTCCGGAAGGGCATCGGGGCTGATTGTCGCGGCTTACCGAGGTCGAATCGGGAAATAGCCGAGGAAACTTCTACCCTCCGCAGCGGTGACCAGAACCAAGGTGAACCTTCGCCGTTTCGCATCCAAAGGGGTGTTAGCCGAACGCCAGATGGGCGGCTTTCTGGTGTTGTCCGCTCTGGCCGGCGTTGCCGTCGGTCTGGCTACCTACGGGCTGGTCAAACTGCTGGAGGTGATCCAATCGATCACCGAGCCCCTGCTCGGTGAGGCCCAGGTGTGGATCTTCCTCACCGTGCCCTTGGGTTTCTTCCTCGCCTGGTGGGTGGCCCGCACCTTCGCCCCCGAAGTGGCCGGTGACGGCGTGCCCGAAGCCGCGGCGGCCCTGGCCATTCGGGGTGGGCGGATCCGAAGCCGCGTCGTCCCCTTGAAGATGCTGGCTACAGCCTTCACCATCGGCTCCGGGGGATCGGCCGGCCGTGAGGGGCCCATCGTCCACATCGGAAGTGCCATAGGGTCGTGGGTCGCCCGGAGGTTCAACCTCGGCGAAGACCAGGTGCGGTCGCTCGTCGCCGCCGGGGCCGGAGCGGCCATCGGTGCGTCCTTCAACGCGCCCATAGCCGGAATGCTGTTCGCCCTCGAGGTGATCCTCCGTTCCTTCGCCGTGCGGCACATGTCGGCCATCGTCATCGCCTCCGTGGCAGCCGCGGTCACGTCCCAGACCCTCGTCGGCCCCGAACTTGCGATCAGGGCCGGCGCCTACAGTCTGGGTAGCTTCCGAGAGCTGCTGCTCTACGCCGCCCTGGCCATCGTCGTGGTCGTCGTCGGCTTCATCTTCCTCCAACTCCTCGACCGTGTCGAAGGCCATGCCGAGAGCAGGAAGAAGGGGTGGGACTGGCTCCGGCCCCTGGTGGGCGGGCTGGCGGTAGCCGCCCTCATCTTCGTTGAGCCGCGGCTGTTCGGCACCGGCCAGGACGTGACCAATGTCCTGCTGCTCAGCGAGCTGGTGACCGAACTCACCGGGGGGAGTGGGGAGCTTTGGTGGATCCTAGGTTTGCTAGCACTGGGCAAGGCAGCCGCTACCAGCTTCACCATCGCCTCGGGGGGCTCGGGAGGCGCCTTCATGCCCTCGTTGTTCATGGGGGCCGCCGTGGGCACCGCCTTCGCCCGGCTGGTCCAGCCGCTGTGGACCGTGAACGAGGTTGTGCCGGGCGCCTTCGCTGTGGTGGGCATGGCGGCGATGTTCGCGGTGGTCGCTAGGGCGCCCCTTACGGCGATCCTCATCGTCTTCGAGATCACCGGGGCGCGGGACTACGGGCTGATCCTTCCCCTCATGCTCACCGCCACCCTGGGTACCTTCTTGGCGGAGCGCTACATCAAGGAGTCTGTCTACACCCTGGCCCTTACCCGTAGAGGCATCCGTATCCGGGCCCGCGGCGAGGTCGACCTCCTCGACACGATCACCGTAGGCTCGGTGATGGCCCCCGTTCCCATGGTCGTGACCCCGGATCTGACCCTCGCCGAGGTGGAGGAGAGCCTCAACCGCCGCCGGTCCCATGGAGCCCCGGTGGTCGAGGAGGGGAAGCTGGTGGGCATCGTCACCATCACCGACATCACCCGGGCCGCCGGCTCACCGGAGACCACCCGAGTGGGGGAGGTCATGACGCCCCGGCCGGTGACCGTGGCCCCCAGTGTCCCGGTCTCGGAGGCGTTGGAGCGGATGGCCGCCTTGGGGGTGGGCCGGCTTCCGGTGGTGGACGAAGACGACCCGGCCAAGGTGATCGGATGGTTCGGTCGGGAGGAGGCGGTCAAGGCCTACCACGAGGCCCTCGCCGTCAGCACTGACACCGAACTGCATCGTAAGCGTCTCGCCCAGCGGATCGACCCGGGAGCCGGCTACTACGAGTTCCGCATTCCTGCCGGCTCGATAGCCGACGGGCGCCGGGTGCGGGAGGTGTCCTGGCCTGAGGGAAGCACGCTGGTTTCGATCCGCCGTGGCCGGCGGGTGCTGGTACCCACGGGAGACACCGTCCTCCGGGCCGGGGACGTGGTCACCGCCTTCGGTACTGAGACCTCGAAACAACGCATGATCGAGCGGCTGAACGCCGCCGCCGAGGAGCCGACAGCCGAGATCGAGTTGGACTTGGGAGAGAAGTCGGAGCCTGTGGCCGGAGCCAGGAGCGATGGGGAATAGACTCAGAGCTGCCCAGGAGGAAGGATTGGCCCTATGAGGGGCATCGGGATAACGCTCATTCTGCTTGGTGTAGGACTGTTGGTGCTCAACCTCGTTCTGAGCCGACGGAAGAAACTGCGTAAGTTGGAGAAGCCAGCGGCGTCGTCCGAAGTGGCTACGGCCCTGCCCGAACCCAACGCACCCCGGGCCCCCGTCGCCGAGTTCCACGTCCACGGTAACGAAGCGCGGGTGACCTTCGATGTGCCCCTACCCGACGAGGACGACGAGGTTCTCAACGAGATCCTGGTCGACGAAGCGGTGGAAGTAGTCAGGGAGAAGCGCCACAGCCTGCCCATCGACGACGTAACCGAGATCGTGGTTTTCGCCGGTAAGGGAGACCCCAGGGAGATCGGCAGGACCAAGCTCAAGGCCCCAGGGGAGCTGCCTTCCCCGGTGAGGCCGCCGGGGTTCAGCTACACCCACCTCGTACCCGACCCCTTCGCCGCCGAGGGGGAAACCGACCACGGGGTGGTATACGACACCAAGGTGGACGTGCCGG
This sequence comes from Acidimicrobiia bacterium, assembly GCA_046756405.1. Lineage (GTDB taxonomy): Bacteria > Actinomycetota > Acidimicrobiia > Spongiisociales > ZC4RG35 > JBHHWH01. The sequence continues at coordinate 10,915 of JBHHWH010000032.1, forward strand.
CCGACGAGCTTGCTCCCCTGGCAGCCGACTTGAGGCTGCCCACGGGGTTGGCGAGAGGACTGCGCGCCGTGGGCGTCGACCCGGAAGCCGCCAGCGGACCCGAGCTGATCCTGGCCTTGCTGCGCATGTTCGGCTACCAGATCGAGAAGACAGCATCTGCTGACACCTACCTGGCCCGCAAGGACGGACTCACCATCTTTCTACGCACCGATGCCTACCGTCCCGGGGACCACCCCGAATTGGATGACGGTGTCATCAACAGGTTCCTCGCTGACTTCTCCACCAGCAGGGCCGATCAGGGCCTTCTGGTCACCGACAAGTACGGACCGGTGCGCGTCTACGAAATCGAGTCCCGCCAGCCGCGGTGCCGTTTCCTCACCCGGGAGCGGGTCCAGCGGTTCATCGACTCAATGGCCCTGGGATAGGAAAGGTCCTGGCTGGGGGTAACATGGCCTTAGAAGGAGGATCTTCGTGATCAGAGGACAAGAGTGGATAATCGTCCTGCTCGTCGTAGTGCTCATTTTCGGTGCACGGAAGCTTCCTGAGCTGGCGCGCTCCCTGGGAGCCTCCGCCAAGGAGTTCAGGAAGGGCATCGAGGAGGGGGCGAAGGATGCCGCAGCCGAGCAAAAGTCGGACTCTTCAGAAGCTTCCGATTCCTAGGAACTAGCCGGCGGCCGGCGGCGTTTCTGGAGTAGGTCTCCCCATGGCGGAGTCCATACCGCTGACCTGGGAAGAGGTTGCGCGTGTCTACGGACGGAAGATCTACAACTTCGCATACCGGCTCACCGGAAACCCTGACGATGCTCACGACCTGGTGCAGGAGGTCCTGCTTCGGGTTCACCGGGGGCTCGCCGGCTATCAGCCGGGCAGCTTCGAAGGCTGGCTATGGCGGATCACCCGAAACGCTTTCCTCGACGGCATCCGAAAGCGAAACCGGCGGCCCACTTCCCCTCTCCCCGACGACATCGACCGTTGGGACCGGGCGACCTCCGAGTCTGCTTACGCTGCCTACGCCCGCATGTCGTTGGGGGACGACATCCAAAAAGCCCTCCTCGAGCTGCCGATCGAGTTTCGCGAGGCCGTGGTTCTCTGCGACGTGGTGGGACTCTCCTATGAGGAGATCGCCCAGGCAGCCGCGGTGCCCATCGGCACGGTCCGTAGTCGGATTCATCGAGGTCGGAAGATGCTGAGGGACTTGCTGTCATGACCCACCCGTCGGAGCTGATCAGCGCCTACCTGGACGGGGAACTGCGCGGTGATGAGTTGGAGCGTCTCCTCGACCATCTCAACGGTTGCGGTCGCTGCGCCCGCGAGCTGGAGGAGGTCCAGGAGGTCCGATCCGCGATCCGGTCCCTCCCAGTGCTGGAGCTGCCGGGAGGAATCGTGCCTGAGGCTGACCGGGTGGTCGTCCCTCTGCATCGCAACCGCGGTGTCTGGGTCGGGGCCGCCGCCGCGGTGGTCGCCGTCGTCATCACGGTGGCGGCGTTGCTGGCCCCCGCGCCGTCCAGGGTCACTGTCGAAGACCTGAGTAGCAGGTTTGGTGCTCGGGTCTCCCTTGACCCCGCCTTCGGGCCGGCCAAGGTTGTGGTCCCCGAACTCGAGGTTCCCCTGAAGTGAGACGGTTCCTCGCCCTGGTGACGGCCCTGGTGCTGGTTCCGGCTTCGGTGGCCTGGGGGGCCGAGCTTGATGAGCTGCTGGAGAGGAGTCGCCACGCCTCCTACAGCGCCGAGCAGATAATCAGCTGCTCCACCCCCGACGGGGTCCGCGACGCGGTGGTCCGCATCGCCCAGGCCGGTGGCGACATCCGGGTCGGCTCCGCCGTGACCGAAGAGGTAGAGGTCTTCTCCGGCGACGGGTACTGGACTCTCAGCAGGGGAGACGGGGTGGTGACTTCAGCGGCGGTTGTCGATGCCGAAGAGTTTCAAGCCCCTGACTACGAGGTCCAGGAGGCTGGCCGCCGCTTCCTCCTGGGACGGTCCGCCACCGCTTACCGGCTCCTCCGGGATGGGATCCTCCGGGCTGAGTTGGTGTTCGACAACGCCCTTGGGGCCATGGTCATGGCCACCACCTTCGATGCGGACGGCGGTATCTACTGTCAGCGGCGGTTCGTCTCTTTGGATACCACGCCTCCGGTGTTCCCTGAGGAGCCCGTCCAGGCCGGCCCGGACAGCGAGATCAGACCCGTCGTGGAAATCGGCACCAACCCTCCCGAGTTCGTTGCCGGCTTTCAGCGTCTCGATCTCTACGAGGACGAAGAGGGGTTCCGCTTCGCCTACTACTCGGACGGTTTCTTCTCCTTCGCTGTCTTCGAGACTCCCACCAAGGTGACCCTCCCCGACGGGGTGAGCGCCGAAGTCGGCGGCGACACCTACGAGCGTTCCTTCACCGCCGGCCAAGCCACCTATGTATGGGAGACCCTCACCGGTGGTATGGCCCTGGTCGGCGACCTGCCTCCCGACCTCCACGAAGAGGTGCTGGCGGCCCTTCCCCAGCCGCAGGCGCCCGGGTTGTTCCGCCGGCTCTGGCGGCGGCTCTTCGGCTAGAGGGCCCGTAGAGCAGGCAGATACCGCTCGAAGGGACGAGCGGTTCCCAGCTCAGGGGAGGCGATGACCTCCCGAATCGTCCCCTTCGGGTCGAGGACATAGGTGGTGCGGGCCGCGTATCCGAGACGGTCGTCGAAGGTGTCGTAGAGGCGTGACACCGCACCGTGGGGCCAGAAGTCGGAGAGTATGTCGAAGTCGAAATCGTTCTCCAGGGCCCAGGCGGCGTTGGCGTGGGGGGTGTTGCAGGTGATGGCCACCACCCGGGCGCGTGCCCTTTCGATGGCTGTCGCGTTGTCTCTGATCTGGCACAGTTCGCTCCCACAGACTCGGGTGAAAGCGAAGGGGATGAACACCAGCAGTGCCTTCGAACCTTCGAAGTCGGACAGGGAGACCACCTCCAGGTGCTGGTTCCGCAGGGAGAAGTCGGGCGCCGGGGTGCCTGCCGGTAGGGGCATTGCTCAATCTCCTTCCGGATCAGGTCCAGCCGTCGAGCAGCACCCGGGCTGCCCAGGCGGTGGGGTCGCGCAGCTCGGCGGCGTTGGGCATCCGGGTCGGGTCCGACCAGAGGGCCTCGAGGGCTCCCTCCCCGTAGCGGCGCTCCACCTCCTGGTTGAAGGCATCGCCGGCCTGGGTGGCCTCGGCGGGCACCGGGCCGACTCCCAAGGGCGGAGCGGCGACTCCCTCGGTGCGCAACCCGTCACGAACCTCCGAGATCCGGTCGAAGGAAGGACTCAACTCCGCCACCGCCCTGCGGGCGAGGAGCCGGGCGGCGCCGGTGAGAGTGCCGAGGAAAGCCTCCAACTCGGCGCGAGGGGCCTCGCCCTCTTCGCCACCGATCAGGCTTTCGATGCCTCCGGCTTCGGCGATGGCCTGCTCCAGAGCTTCGGGGTCGCCGCCTCCGATGACAAGGCCGCTGAGCCGGGTGGGGTCGATCTTGACCGCCTCGGCGTAGCCGTCCACGAGGTCGGCGACCTGATCTCGCACCCAGGGAATCTGACACATGGCGTTGAAGGCCACCTCGTTGGCAGCCACCCAGAGGTTGATCTCTCGGGGTTCCACGCCAGGGACTTCGAGGTCGGAGACGTTGGGAACGATGATGCTGATGGGTCCGGTTCGCTCCGGCGGCAGCCCGGCATCGAAGGGGGCGACGATCCACGTGGCCAGGGAGCCCACCAGGGACCCAGCCTGGAGGCCGATGATGGCGGGTGCCATCTGCCCCAGGATCTGTGCCGCCGGGCCTTCGGCGACCGCGGTGGTGGCGAAGGGTTCCACCAGGTATCCGTACAGTTCCAAGTTAGCTTCGGCCCAGGTCCGGCCATCGACCGGGTTGATCTCGGTGGCGGGCCGAAGCGGAAACGGAGCCACCTTTTCCAGTCGGTATTCCGCCAGCCGAGCCAGCTCCTGGAACTCCTCCGCCACCCAGGGCTCCACCGGCTCGCGTTCACCGGCAAGGTGCTTGGCGATCTCCGCAGCCAGCCTCCAGTTGATCGGTCCCGGCTGGTTGAACAGCTCGAACAGCTTCGAGAACAGGTCGTCGCCCACGGTCAGCGCTTTCCCAGCGTCACGGTGAGGGTCTGCTCCCTGTCGGCCCGCAGTATCCGAACTTCCACCTGGTCCCCTGCTCTGTGTCTGCGCAGTCGGGCCAGCAGTTCTTCGATGGTCCTCACCGGAGTGCCGTCGAACTCGACGATCACGTCGTTGACCTGGCCTCCGGCCGTCTCGTAAGCCGAACCCTGAACCAGGTCGAGCACGCCGACCCCCACCGGGTACTCGGCTTCGGATTCGGTGGCCCACACCGTATCGCCCTGGATTCCGAGCAGGGCGTGGCGGACCTCGCCGGTCTCAACCAGGTCGTCTACCACGCCCACGACCAGGTCGACGGGCACGGCGAACCCGACGCCTTCGGCGCCCACGTTGGAGACGGCGATGGCGGTGGTGATACCGATCAGGCGGCCCTCGGCGTCCACCAGGGCACCGCCACTAGACCCCGGGGCAATGGGAGCGTCGGTCTGGATGAGCCCGTAGAGAACGTTGCCGCCGCTCACTGCCAAGGCTCGATCGAGGGCGCTGATGATGCCGGCGCTAACGGTGGGGCCGCCCTCCAGTCCCAAGGGGTTGCCCACGGCTATGGCGGGCTCGCCGACCACGAGGTTTTCGGAGTTGCCAACGGCGATCGGGACCAGGTCGGGCCGATCCACCTTGAGAACAGCGATGTCGGTGAGCGGGTCGGAGCCCACCAGCTCGGCCCGGTACCGGGCGCCGTCGGAAAAGACCACGAGGATCTCTTCGGCACCGGCGATGACGTGATGGTTGGTGACGATGTAGCCATTGTCTCCGTTGTCAGTCCACACAACGCCGCTGCCGCTGCCGGCTCCCAGCAGCGAAGCGACCTCCACGGCGACGGTGGAGGGGATGACCCTCCCGGCCACGTCGGCGGCGCTGACCACCTCCCCGAAGGTGGGGGGCGGTCCGGGCTCAGGGATGGTGAGGTCGGGGAGCGGGGGAAGGGTAGGGGTGGTGGGTTCGGTGAAGACTCCGGTGACGCCCAGCACGCCTAGGGTCACTCCTGTACCCAGGAGCACTCCGCCCAGGATTCCGAGGACGATGGTCCAGGGATCGACCCGGGGGCGTTGCGGCCTGGTGGCTTCTGGAGGTGGCTCTGGAGGCCCGCCTCGTCCCGTTGGCGACAACGGATCTCGATCTGTCATAGGCTGAAGTCTATGGAAGGCCAGACGCAAAACCTCCGGGTGACGGTGGGTCCTGATCCCATCGACCCGGCTGCCCTGGTGGCCGAAGTGAGCCGTCCTGCCGCCGGAGCGACAGTCCTATTCTTGGGAACCGTCCGAGACCACTCCCCGGGCAAGAGCGACGTGACCCACCTCGAGTACGAGGTCTACGTCGAGAGGGTGGAGTCGGAGATCGAACAGGTCGTGGCCGAAGCGGCATCGCGGTGGCCGATCCTCGCCGCCGCTGTGGAGCATCGATCCGGAGAGGTGGCCGTCGAGGAGATCTCCGTCGCCGTGGCCGTTTCCTGCGCTCATCGCGCTGACGCCTTCGAAGCGGCGAAGTTCATCATCGACCGTCTCAAGGAGACCGCTCCGATCTGGAAGAAGGAGTTCTGGCCGGGAGGTTCAGAGTGGTCGAAGGGAAGTTGAATTACTTCCAAAAAGACACAGGCCTATTGCAGCGCTCTGCCTGATCGTCGCCTAATGTCCGCTCCGCTGTGAGGAGGAAGACCGGATGACCACACTCGCTGAGCGTACCGAGACACCGCCGGCCGGCACCGGGTACCGCACCATCGCGGCGATGGTGCGGGAGTGGGCGGAACGGACGCCCGACCGGGTGGCGATGCGGGAGAAGGACTTCGGCATCTGGCAGGAGATCACCTGGGCCGAGTTCTGGGACCGTGTCGTCGACGCTGCCCACGGCCTGCTGGCCCTGGGCGTCGGCAAAGGAGATCGGATTTCGATCCACTCCGAAGACCGCCCCGAATGGGTGATCCTTGACATCGCCACGGTCGCCATCCGCGCCATCACCGTCGGCCTCTATCCGACCAACCCCGCCGCCGAAGTCCGCTATCTGCTCTCCGACTCGGGCGCCAAGGTCCATCTCGCCGAAGACCAGGAGCAGGCCGACAAGGTCATGGAGGTGATCGACGATCTCCCCGATCTGGAGAAGATCATCCACGTCGAGCCTCGCGGCTTTCGTGAGTGGCGGGGTGACGATCGCTTCATCTTCTGGGACGACTTCCTCGAATTGGGCCGGCGCCACCGTGAGGAGAACCCAGGGGCGGTGGAGCGAACCATGGCCGAGGCGGAGAAGGACGATGTGATCACCCTGGTCTACACCTCAGGGACCACTGGTCCTCCCAAGGGGGCCATGCTCACCAACGGAAACGTCAGCTTCTGCATCGAAAATCTGATCAACAACCCCAGGAGGATGGGGGAGACCAGGGTGATGCCCGGCGACACCCTCCTCACCTATCTTCCGCTGTGCCACGTGGCCGAGAGGATCTTCTCCACCTGGACCCTGGCCGCCAACGGCCCCACCCTCAACTTCGCCGAGTCCATCGAGACGGTTCAGCAGGACCTGCGGGAGATCCAGCCCTCCGTCTTCTTCGCCGTGCCCCGCATCTGGGAGAAGATCCACGCCACGGTGCTCATCAAGCTCAACGACGCCACCCTGCTCAAGAAGCTTCTCGCCAAGCCCGCCATGATGGCGGCGAACTACATAGGACGTGTCCGCGCCGAACGAGGAGGCGAGTTCACCCTCCCTGCCAGGTTGCTCTACTGGTTCTTCAACACGCTGGTCTATCGCGCCCTCAAGGAACGGGTTGGCCTTCGCCGGTGCCGCTACGCCGCCAGCGGTGCGGCTCCCATTGCCCCGGAGGTGCTCATCTTCTTCATGGGGCTGGGGATCGAGGTATACGAGCTGTACGGGATGACTGAGAACGCCGCCGTGGCTACTTCCAACTTCCCAGGGCGGGCCAAGGTGGGCACTGTGGGAGAGCCCTACATCCCCGGCACGGTGCGCATCGACCCTGACACCGGTGAGATCCAGACGAAGCACGACGGTGTGTTCAAGGGGTATTGGAACAAGCCGGAGAAGACGGTCGAGGCGTTCACGGAGGACGGCTGGCTCAAGACCGGTGATGTCGGGGAATGGGTGGATGACACCCATGTGAAGATCGTCGATCGAATCAAGGACATCATCGTCACTTCGGGCGGGAAGAACATCTCACCCTCGGAGATCGAGAACAGTCTCAAGACCTCTCCCTATGTGAAAGAGGCGATGGTCATCGGTGACGGCCGTAAGTATCTGACGGCCCTCATTGGCATCGAGTTCGACACCGTGGGCGACTGGGCGACCAGACGGGGCATCCCCTACACGACCTATAGGGACCTGTCGGAGAAGCCCGAGGTGATCGAGCTGATCCAGGAGGTGGTGAACAGGACCAACGAGAAGTTCGCTCGTGTGGAGAACATCCGCAAGTTCCGTCTGCTGCCCAAGGAGCTGGACCATGAGGACGGCGAGCTCACCGCCACCCAGAAGCTGAAGCGGAACGCGATGGAAGAGATGTTCGGCGATCTGATCGAGGACATGTACCGATCGTGATCGCGATCCTCCCCGTGCTCGCCCAGGCCGAGACCAGCAAGCTGGCCCAGATGGTGGTGGAGGGCTTCAGCCTGGGAACGATCTACGCCCTCTTAGCCGTCGGGTTCGTGATCATCTTCAAGGCCACCCAGGTGCTCAACTTCGCCCACGGTGCTCTCTCTGCCTTGGGGGCGTTCCTGGTGGCGGCGGCCGCGACGGTGCTAGATATCCCGGGGCGCTGGATGGCCGGGGCTCCCCAGTGGATGACCTGGACCGGCTCGGTGATCATCGCCGTACTGGCCATGGCCGCCATCGGTGCGATCCTGGAGAGGGTGTTCCTTCGTCCCATGGTCGGCGAGGAGCTGTTCGCGCTGGCCATCGTCACCCTCGGACTCGACATCGTGGTCCGCAACCTGACCAACGACTGGATAGGCCCCGACGCCCGGCCTATGGGCGACCCCCTCGGCGTGGAGAAGTTCGACCTGGGTTGGGTGCTCATCCCCCACACCGTGGTTCTACAGGTCGTCCTCGCGGTGGTGGTAGTGGCTGCAATCACGCTGTTCTTCCGCTCCCGCATGGGTATAGCGATGCGCGCCACGGCCTTCGACCAGGAGGCCGCCCGGGCCCAGGGGATCAGCGTGGGGCGGGTGTTCGGTCTCTCCTGGGCGATCGGCGCTGCCCTCGCCGCCATCGCTGGAATCTTCATCTCTGTCTTCCCGCGGCGAGCCGCAGGGGTGGACCAGTCGACGGCTTTCTTCGCCTTCAAGGCCTTCCCGGCGATCATCATCGGTGGCTTGGACTCTGTGGTGGGAGCGATCGTGGGCGGACTGGCCGTTGGCTTCGCCGAGGCTGCTACCAGCGCCTATCTGACCTTTGACTTCCTTGGCTCCGGCTTCGGGGGAGTGGTGCCCTATCTGTTGATGCTGTTGGTGCTGGTCATCCGGCCCTACGGAATATTCGGAACCGAGGAGATCCGACGGGTATGAGAGGTCGCCCGCTCCTCTTCACCAGCTACGAGGCCGACCAGGCCCTGCTGAACACCACCACCAAGAAGTTGACGCTCGGCATCTTCGTGGTGTTGTTGGTCTTGATCCCGTTCCAACTGGTGCCGGGGATGAAGTTCCTGGGACAGAACGACTGGATGAAGCTGTTGAGCACGGTGGGCATCTTCGCCATTGGCGCCCTGGGCTTGAACATCCTCACCGGACTCGCCGGTCAGGTGTCGTTGGGACACGCCTTCTTCATGGGCATAGGCGCCTACACCGCCGCCTGGCTCGGTTCCTCCCCCGGCGCGCTGGCAGGACTGGGGCTACCCATCTGGATCTGGCTTCCCATGGCGGGTGTCATCCCGGCCCTGGTGGGGGTGGCGGTCGGGCCCACGGCGGTGAGGGTCCGGGGCCTCTACCTTGCCTTCGTCACCCTGGGGCTCGTCTTCGTTGGCGAGTACGTCTTTCGTAACACTCCCTACTACACCGGCGGATCCCAATCCGGCCGCACCTTCCCCGACTTCGAACTGCGCCTGTGGAAGGAGGAGCTGCCGCTGGTGGACTTCAGCCGGGACGGCGCCTGGTTCGGGATTGAGCTGTCCAGCGAAGCCAAGACCTTCTACCTCATGCTGGTACTCGCCATCATCTTCGCCCTGCTGGCCAAGAATCTTCAACGGACCCGGGTGGGTCGGGCCTTCCAGGCGATCCGGGACCGGGACATCGCCGCCGAGATCATGGGCGTCGACGAGTTCCGCTACAAGCTGCTGGCCTTCGGGATCTCGTCTTTCTACGCCGGGATAGCCGGAGCGCTGCTGGCCAGCTTCGTGGGACGAACTATCCCGGAACGGTGGGACCTGCTCCTCTCGGTCCAGTTCATCGCCATCGTGCTGATCGGAGGTGCAGGCACGGTCACCGGGACGCTGCTGGGCTCTGCCTTCGTCATCCTTTTGCCCCGGGTGGTGCAGAACTTCTCCTTTTTCCTCACCGACTACGTCAACGAGGGGAGTGGGGCTTTGGTGCGGCTCGCTGACGTGCTCATCGCCACCGAGCCGGGCGACTTCGGGATGCTCAATGTTCTTCAGGGTGTCGGCCCCGGTCTATCCGTGGCACAGTTCAATCAAATTCTCTACGGTTTGCTGATAGTCGGGTTCCTGATCTTCGAGCCCCTCGGCTTGTTCGGGATCTGGCTTCGGATACGTAACTATTGGAAGAGTTGGCCGTTCACATATTGAGCGGTCTACGGAGGGGACGGCAAGTCCCCGAGACAACTGAGGAGGAAGGAAACGAATGAGGACCAAAGCCAAATGGTTGGCGGTTTTCCTCGCGCTGGGACTGGTGGCCGCTGCCTGTAGCCCGGCGGCTGAGGAAGCCACCACCACCGCGCCCCCCGCCGCGGAGGAGCCGGCCGAACAGCCGGCCGAAGAGCCAGCCGAAGAGCCAGCGGAAGAGCCAGAAGCACCGATGGAGATCGCCACCGACGTCGGTGTCGACCTCGAGGCGGGCACCATCACCATCGGCCTACTCTCCGACCTGACGGGACCCTTCAGCCCCCTGGTGCAGGTGATCGTGACCGGTCAGGAGGTCTACTGGGAGGAAGTGAACGCCAACGGCGGCATCAACGGCCTCCAGGTGGTCCTTGAGATTCGAGACACCGGGTACGTGGTAGACAATCACGTCCAGGCCTACGACGAGCTCAAGGACAAGGTGGTGGCCTTCGGCCACTCCACCGGCTCGCCACACACGGTAGCCATCGTTCCCCAGCTCCAGGAGGACGGGATCCTGGCGCTTCCGCTGACCTGGTACTCGGGGTGGACGGATCCGGCGTTCAACTCCAACCTGCTGCACCACGGTGCTCCCTACTGCATTGAGGCCCAGAACCTGGTGGGCTACGCCGCCGACACCATGGGCGTGCAGACGATTGCCATCGTCTCGCTTCCGGGTGACTACGGTCAGGACTCGGCTCAGGGAGCCAAGATCGCGGCCGAGGCCTTGGGGCTGGATGTCGTCTACGACGGTGAGGCCACGATCGTTCCCACCGACGAGGCAGGGCTGGCCGCCGCGGCTGACAAGATCGTGGAGACCAACCCGGACCTGGTGTGGATCACCTCCACGCCGACCATGTTCTCCAGCGTCTTCGGCCAGGCTCTGGCCAAGGGCTACCAGGGACTGTGGTCCGGTGCGGCTCCCACGTTCAACCCGGCCTTCATCAAGCCGGACTCCCCGATCAAGGACGCGATTGCCCAAGCCACGTTCTGGGGTAGTTACTACGAGACCTGGGCCGGAGACTCGCCGGGAACTCAGGCGGCCAAGGAGATCCTGCTGGCCCGCCGCCCCGACACCACTCCCTTCGACTTCTACTTCGAGGGGATCATCGAGGCCCAGATCATGGAGCAGGCCCTACGTCAGGCCTACGCCAACGGTGACCTGACCCAGGCGGGTGTGCTTGCCGCGGCCAAGAGTCTGGAGAATGTCGACTTCAACGGACTTGCTCCGGCGGATCGCTTCACCGGCACACCTAACGAGCAGGTGCAACGGGTGATCCATGTTGTCAAGCCCGACCCCGAGGGTTTGGCATCGGGAGCCAACGGCGGCCTGGTCATGGTGGAGGCCAACTACACCCACCCCATCGTGCAGAACTACGAGTTCAACGAGGCCTGCTACAAGCTGGGCAGTTGACCGCATAGAGGCTGAGTGTGGAGTGGTCCTTCGGGGCCACTCCACCCGGCCATGAATTGCGTGTTGTGAGTGGAGCGGGCCCGCTCACAACCCGGAGCCCATTACCCCGATCGGAGCGGCATGCTTTCTGTAGAGAACCTCGAAGTCGTCTACAACGACGTGATCCTGGTACTACGCGGGATCTCCATCGAGGTGCCCGACGGGCAGATCGTTGCCCTGCTCGGTGCCAACGGGGCCGGCAAGACCACCACTTTGCGGGCGATCAGCGGCCTCCTCGACGTCCACGAGGGGGACATCACCAAGGGGGAGATCCTCTTCGACGGCATCGAGATCACCCACTTCGATCCCGCCAAGATCGTGGAGATGGGTCTCAGCCAGGTGATGGAGGGGCGGCGCATCTTCGCCGAGATGACCGTCGACGAGAACCTGCGAGCCGGCGCCTACGTCAACAAGAACCGCAGCGCCTTCAAGGACTCCTACGACCGAGTGATGTCGCTGTTCCCCCGGCTGGCGGAGCGGCGCGACGCCACCGCAGGGTATCTGTCGGGGGGAGAGCAGCAGATGCTCGCCATCGGCCGGGCGTTGATGCAGGACCCGAAGCTGTTGGTCCTCGATGAGCCTTCCCTGGGACTGGCGCCGCTTCTGGTCCAGGAGGTGCGGGACACGATCGTGGAGATCAACCAGCAGGGGACTTCAGTGCTCCTGATCGAACAGAACGCCAACATGGCCCTGTCCATCGCCCACCACGGCTACATCATGGAGACAGGCAAGATGGTCATGGACGGTAGTCCGGAGAAGCTGCTGAAGGATGAAGACGTAAAGGAGTTCTACCTGGGCCTGCATGCCACCGGGGAGAAGAAGTCCTTCCGCGACGTGAAGCACTACAAGCGCAGGAAGAGGTGGTTGTCGTGAGCGGCAAGCTGTTGCAGCGTCACGCCGAACGGTCCGGGCCCACCGACTACGACCACCTCCTTGAGGTTCGGGATATTCACCTCTCCTTCAAGGGACTGAAAGCCATCGATGGGGTCTCCTTCCATGTCGACGACGGGGAGCTGTTCGCCATCATCGGTCCTAACGGTGCCGGCAAGACCTCGCTGTTCAACTGCATCAACCAGGTCTACCGCCCCCAGGAGGGAGAGATCCTGTGGAAGGGCGAGTCGATCATGGGGCTGAAGCCCAATCAGACTGCCGAACTGGGCATCGCCCGCACCTTCCAGAACATCGCCCTGTACCCCCATATGACGGTTTTGGAGAACATCCTCACCGGCCGGCACGTGCGGATGAGCACCGGATGGCTGGCCGGTTCGCTGTGGTGGGGCAAAGCGAAGCGGGAGGAGCTGGAGAACCGGGAGATCGTCGAGGCGATTATCGACTTTCTCGAGATCGAGCAGTGGCGTAAATACCCGGTGGGTCTGCTGCCCTATGGAGTCCAGAAGCGGGTGGAGCTGGGCAGGGCCCTGGCTATGGACCCGGAGCTGTTGATGCTCGACGAGCCGGTGGCGGGAATGAACTTGGAGGAGACCGAGGACATGGCCCGGTTCATCCTCGACGTTCAGGACGAACTGGGTATCGCCATCATCCTGGTGGAGCACGACATGGGCCTGGTGATGGATATCGCCGACCGGGTCCTGGTCGTTGACTTCGGCAAGCCCATCGCCCTGGGCCCGCCGGAAGAAGTCCAGCAGGACCCCAACGTCATCAAGGCCTATCTCGGCGAGGAGCTCGAGACGGCCTAGTGGTTGAGCGCCTCGTCCCGCCCCTCCTTCCCGACTGGCTCGACTCTCAGGTTCCCTTCGAGCGCTACCTGGTCGACGTCGGCGACGGCCTGCGTATCCACGTCATGGAACAGGGGGAAGGCCGTCCGGTGCTGGCCCTCCACGGCAACCCCACCTGGGGCTACCTCTATCGGAAGGTGGCCGCCGAACTGGCGGGCGAGCCGCTGCGGCTGATCATGCCCGACCTGATCGGCCTCGGCTTCAGCGACCGCCCCGCCATGGCCGACTTCACCCTCGCCAACCACGCCCGGTGGATGGCCACCCTGATCGAGAAGCTGGGCCTCGAAGATGTGGTGGCGGTGGTCCAGGACTGGGGAGGACCCATCGGGCTCCTTGCGCTCTCCAGGTTTCCCGGGCTGATGACCGGCCTGGTGGTGATGAACACGGTGCTGGGCCCTCCCAAGTCCGGGTTCAAGCCCACCACCTTCCACCGTTTCTTCTCCACCAAGGCGGGGGAGCTGGCCTCCCGCTGGCTGGGCCTACCCCAGGACCGCCTCGGCTTCGCCCAGGGCGACCGGCGTTCCATCAGCGGTATCGTCCAGCGGGCCTACAGCTACCCGCTGAAGACCCTGGGTAGTGAGGCGGTGATCGCCTTCGTTCGTATGGTCCCCGACACCCTGGACCATCCGTCGGTCCCGCAACTAGGGGAGTTGGCCGCCTTCGTCGACGCCTACGACGGACCCGCCGCCATCGTGTGGGGGGACAAGGATCCGGTGCTCGGCCGGCTCCGCAACCGCATCTCCCGTCAGCTCCCCCAGGCGACGGTCACCGCCACCTCCGCTGGCCACTTCCTCCAAGAAGAAGTCCCGTCGTTGATCGCCAAGGCGATCAACG
>JBHHWH010000033.1:0-24600 GCA_046756405.1 Acidimicrobiia bacterium
TAGTAGCCGGCCATCTCCAGGTGCAATGCCGAGCAGAACTCGGTGCAGTAGAACGGGAAGGTCCCGCTCTCACTGGCAATGAACTCGACGGTCGCCGTCTCCCCGGGCTCCAAGCTCAGGGTGATGTTGTACCCCGGCAGCGCGAAGCCATGGGTGGCGTCTATCGACTGCTCGACGTTGGTGATGTGCCAGATCACACGATCGCCCTTGTTGACGTCTACCCGGTCGGGCGTGTAGTGGCTACGAACCGCAGTCATGTAGACATGAACGGTGTTGCCATCCCGCTCCACTCGCTCGTTTCCGGGAACCGGAGCCTCAGGATCCACCGACATCGTCGCCGGGTCCCATCCGATCTCCGGGTAGATCTCGAAGGACTTGAGCTTGTCTGCCTTGATGATCTGGGCATAGTGCGGCTCTCCGAGGGCCAGGGGCATGTCGTAGAGGAGCTGCATGCCGTTGGGGTCAGTGCCCTTCACGTCCACTGTCGGGTTGATCGGCTCCTTTGAGATGTCGATGAGCTGAAGGTTCTGTGGCAGCAACGGACCCGGAGGCAGGAAGCGGTCGATGGACCACTTGTTCAGCGACACCAGGTAGTTGCCGTCAGGGCTGACCGTGTCACCTTCGGCGGCAGCGACGTGTCCCACGTTGTAGTGGATTGGGATCCGACCCACCAGCTTCCAGGCCTCTTCACCTTCGTGGTAGGGAGGCCCGAGACTCCAGCGCGAGACCACGGAGTCGAGGAAGATCGACGTGTAGGCGTAGCCCTTGTCATCGAACTGGGTGTGAAGCGGTCCCAAACCGACTTCGACTTGGGCTGCGGTCACGGCATCGAAGTCGAGGACGGGCACCCCGTATTGGTCGGGCACCCAGTTCTTGTCGGCGATGGCCTTCTGGATCATGTCGAACGCGTAGATCGTCACATGGGGATCCAACTTGCCCGACACCACCATGTACTCGCCTCCGGGCGAGATGTCGATGCCGTGGGGGCTCTTCGGCTCGGGGATGAAGTACAGCACCCCTTCGTCGATCAGGGTCTGCAGCGACAGCACAGAGAAGCCGTTCACGTCCATGGCCTTCCCAGCCTGGAACAGCTCCTCGGCCTTGCGCAGGTCGATGACGTGCAGGTAGTCGTTCTCACCTGCCGACGCTCCGGCCTCGAAGTCGGCGTCGTCTATCGACTTGCCCTTCGCCAGCTCCACGTTGAAGGACCCACAGAACACCCAGCCTTCCGAGACCTTCTTGCCGGCGTCACACAGGTCCTGCCAGTAAGGAGGCAGCTCCAAGGCAAAGGACTGCGACTGATCGATCCGCCCCTTGGAGCGGTCGAACTTCCAGAACGTCAGCATGCCCCGGTATTCGGCCTCGTAGTCCTCGAGCGGGGCATACTCCCAGGCCAGGGGGTTGGCGTACTGGCCGCCCTCTATGACGTATTCGGTGTTCGGAGTCACCATCGCCCCGCCATGATCGACGATGGAGATCGGATTCTTGACGATCTGTTTCGTCTCCCAATCGCGGAGGTCGATCACGGCCACCCGGGCGTTGGCCTTGTCGTTGATGAACAGCCACTCGCCGTCATAGTCGCCCTCGGTCTCCGACAGAGCCGGATGATGAGTGTCTCCCCATCGGATCTCCTGGTCGCCGGCGTTGCCCGCATCGAGGACCGCCTCCTGTTCGACGTTCCCGTAACCCCATCCCTGCCAGGGCTCAGGGGTGAAGACGGCGATGTTCTTGAGGATCCGCATCGAGGGGATCCCTACGGCAATCACCTGACCACTGTGGCCTCCGGAGGCGAACATGACGTACTCGTCCCATTCGCCTGTCGGCACATAGGTCTTCAGAGCGGCGACCACCTGCTCATCGGTGAACCCTTTCTCATTGATTATGTCGGTGTAGGAGCCTGCTGCCCCTTCACCGTCCTCGCCGCCGGCTGTGCAAGCAGCCGCTACCAACCCAAGCACGGCCACCAGTGCCAGCAGCTTTGTGATCGGACCGCCCCAAAAGCTCGGGGCCGATCGTCGTCTCATCCCTTAACCTCCTTCTAGTGGGCTCCCGGCCCGGATCGCCTCTGCTAGAGAAGTCCGGCCGAGTTCTGCCATGAGAGCGGCCCGGGCTCGGGACCAAGCGAGATGTAGTGCGCACACCTCGTCATCCGGGCACGGTCCGCCCTTCAGTACGCACCGCCCGGTATCGGTTGCTCCTTCGACCGCTTCGATCAGTTGGAGCGCCGATACCGAGGCGAGCGACGCTTTTCTCCGATACCCGCCGTGTTTTCCTGGAGTCGAATGCACCCACCCCGCTTTGACCAGTGGATGCATGATCTGGGGGAGATAGTGGATGGACACTTCGAGCCGCTGCGCGAGCTCCGGGCCCGGCACCAGCTCTTCGTTGTCCCCGAGCGATCTCATCGCTCGGATGGCCAGCTCCGCCTTACGCGTCAGCTCGAGCCGCATCTCTTCTCCCAGAGACGCTGAGTAAGGAAATACAGCGAATCATCACCCCGACGGTATGGGGCGTGCGTAGTCAGGGACTAGGGACCAAAGTCATGGAAGGCCGCCCTTTCGGGCGGCCTTCCATCGTGGCGAAGAATCCCGGCTAGTTGCCGAGGGTGCGGAGGTAGGAGGCTATGTCTAAGAGATCCTGGTCGGATAGGGACGGGTTACCGCCCTTAGGAGGCATATCGACACCCGTAGTGTTTTCAGGGTCGGAGGTCGGCCGGCCAGTCTTGATGAAGTCCGCCAGCTCCTGGTCGCTGAGGCCCTGGATGAACTGGCTGTTGGTCAGATCCTTACCCAACCCTTCGACCCCTGTGGCGTCGGCGCCGTGACAGGCGACGCAGGTACCCTGGAAGAGTTCCTCTCCCCTCACCGGATCGCCGACCGCTGCGCCGGGTGCCTGGGTGGCCTCAGGTTCGGCGGAGCCGCCGCCCCCTCCACAGGCTGCCAGCACGAGAGCGAGAAGAACCAGTAACGCTGTTGCCTTACGGCGCATGAATACCTCCACATTTCCTGTCAGTCGAATCAACAATAGAGGAACGGTAGGACACCTTAGTCATGTCCCTCTAGGGCCCTTGGTCCCTACTGCCCGCCTCCGGCGGGGCCCATTGCTCTTGTGAGGACTCCCGAGCCGGCACCTCCCTCCGATCCCCCGGCTCGATGAGCCAGAAGGAGTCCCAGGCTTCATCCCCCGCGCTCAACAGTTGGTGGGCCACTGGACTCCCCGTCAGCCTGGAGTGCTCGTCGACCAGGGCCCAAACTTCCTTACGTTCCTGGGTGTTCGGTCGGCGACTGGGAGGGGCGGTCTCGGCGATGCGACTTCTGAGCAGGTGATCCGGGTCCCACACGAAGGCCCGTCCCCCGGTCATCCCGGCGGCGAAGTTTCGTCCTACCCCACCGAGAACCACCACAGTTCCCCCCGTCATGTACTCGCAGCCGTGATCGGAGCAACCCTCCACGACGGCGACACCCCCCGAGTTCCGAACCGCGAACCGCTGACCCACCCGACCGGCGAGGAACGCCCGCCCTCCGGTAGCTCCGTAGAGGACCGCGTTGCCGGCGGCGTGGCGCAGGGATCCTCGGCGGGGTGGGATGACGGTGACGACCCCACCGGCCATGCCCTTGCCCAGGTAGTCGTTGGCGGTCCCTTCCAGACGGAGAACCACTCCTGGACAGAGCCAGGCCCCGAAGCTCTGGCCCGCTGTCCCGGAGAAACGGATGTCGATGGTTCCCTCTGGAAGTCCCTCGCTTCCCCAGTGGGCGGTTATCTCTCCCGAGATTCGGGCACCTACTGCTCGATCCACGTTTCGAATGGGGTAGGTGAGCTCGGTGGGGTGGCGTGACGCTATCGCCTCCCGGGTATCGGCCACCATTCTTTCCGTGAGGCTGGAGAGGGGTATGGGCTGATAGCCGAGGTGGCGCTTACGAACCTGGGCTTCCACCAACAGCGCGGCCAGGTCCGGAGCCAGGGGGTGCCTCTGATCGACAGGACGGAGGAAGTCGGCCCGGCCCACGATATCTTCGATGGAGCGGACGCCGAGAGCAGCTAGATGGTGGCGCACCTCTTCAGCCACATGACGGAAGAGAGTGACTACTTTCTCTGGCGAGCCGGCGAACTTGGACCGCAGCTCGAGATCCTGGGTGGCTATGCCCACCGGGCAGGTGTTGAGGTGGCATTGACGAACCATCTTGCACCCGATCGCCAGGAGAGGAAGGGTGCCGAAGCCGAACCTTTCCGCCCCCAATAACGCGGCCACCACCACGTCTCTGCCGGTACGCAGACCTCCGTCGGTTTCCAGCGTCACCCTGGTGCGGAGACCCTTGGCGACCAGAGCCTGGTGGGCTTCGGCGACTCCGAGCTCCCACGGGGATCCAGCGTGCTTGATCGACACCAGGGGGGATGCTCCGGTACCGCCATCGGACCCCGAGACGACAATGACGTCGGCGTCGGCCTTGGCCACGCCCACGGCGATGGTCCCGACACCGGGCTCACTGACCAGCTTGACCGACACCCGCGCCCTTGGTTTGAAAGCCTTGAGGTCGTAGATGAGCTGGGCGAGGTCTTCGATGGAGTAGATGTCGTGATGGGGCGGAGGCGAGATGAGGGTGACCCCGGGCTCGGTGTGGCGTAGCCGGGCGATCTCGGCGGTCACCTTGTGACCCGGGAGCTGACCTCCTTCTCCTGGCTTGGAGCCCTGGGCCATCTTGATCTGAAGCTCCTCGGCCGAGTACAGGTATGCGGGTGTGACACCGAACCGCCCCGATGCCACCTGTTTGATCGCCGAGCTGCGCGATGTTCCAAAGCGGGCCGGATCTTCGCCTCCCTCCCCCGAGTTGGACATCGCTCCGATCATGTTCATCGCCTCGGCCAGGGTCTCATGGGCTTCTTTGGAGAGGGCCCCATGGGACATCGCCGACGATACGAACCGCCGCATGATGTTCTCCGCCGGCTCCACCTCCTCCAACGAGACCGGATCACGCCGAACGAAGGTGAGCAGGTCGCGAATCAGGAGCGGGGGTCGGTCGTCGATGGTTTCCAGGTAACGCTCCCACGCCTCTGACTCTCCCGACCGCACCGACTTGTGCAGTTCTAGGACCACCTTGGGTCTGGTGACGTGAAGATCCTCACCGCCCCGGTGCTTGTAGAAACCGCCGCTCTCCGGTACTCCCCCCTCGTAGCGGGCATGACGTTTGAGGGTCCGCCTGGCAATCTCGGTCAGACCGATGCCCCGCAGCCGGCGGGGCGCATTACGGAACGCCCGGTGACAGACCGCCTCGGAGAGTCCGATCACCTCGAACAGCTCCGATCCTCGATACGCCGCCAGGGTGCAGATCCCCATCTTGGACATGATCTTTCGTAGCTCCTCTTCGAGGGCGCGGCGGTAATTCTCCTGGGCAGCGATCGGATCCAGGTCGAGCATTCCTGACCGGGCCAGGTCGATCACCTGGTCAATGGCTAGATATGGGTTGACCGCGGAGGCACCGAAGCCGATCAGGCAGGCCACATCATGGGCGTCTCGCGGTTCTCCCGACACAACCACCAGTGATACCTTGCCCCGGATGCCCTCGTCGATGAGGTGATGGTGGACCGCTCCCACCACGAGCAGCATCGGGAGAGGAGCTTCGGTGGCGCTGGTCTCCCGATCGGAGAGGACCAGGATTGTGGCACCCAGCCGCACCGCATCCGCGGCCTCGGAGCAGATCTCGTCCAGCCGCACCGCCATGCCTTCCACCCCCTCGGCCACGGGCCAGGTGGCGGCGATCCAATGGGAGAAGAACCGGGGGTCACCGGAGCGGACAATGGCCTCCAACTCGGCATCGGAGAGGATCGGGCTGGCCAGTTCGATGAGGTGGGCCTGGCTGGGCGAGTCCTCGAGGATAGGGCCGCGCTTGCCGAGCTGTATCCGAAGCGACATGACCAGGTTCTCCCTTATCGGATCCATGGGAGGGTTAGTCACCTGAGCGAACATCTGATGGAAGAAACGGCTGAGCCGGCGGGGACGATCGGCGAGCACGGCGAGCCCGGTGTCATCCCCCATGGACCCTACGGGGGTGGTTCCTTGAGCCATGGGAGCGAGGATGAGTCGGCGCTCTTCGGCGGTGTAGCCGAAGACACGGGTCAGGGCACCAGCGTCGAATCGGGTGTCGTTCTCGTCGTCGAAGGGAGCCTGAATGTGCATAGTCTCGGTGTTGACCCACTCCGCGTAGGGGAGTAGTGAGGCCAGGGACTGCTTGACCTCGTCGGAGTGTCTGACCTCTCCCGTGTTCCCGTCGAAGAGCAGCAGCTCGCCCGGACCGAGCTGGCCAGTCTCCACCGCCCCTATCTCCTCCTCGGGACAGACGCCCGCCTCCGACGCCACCACCACCACGTTGGGGGTTACCGACCAGCGCAAGGGACGCAGACCGTTGCGGTCCAAACCGGCGAGCAGGGACACCCCGTCGCTCACCGCGATGGCAGCCGGGCCGTCCCACGGCTCGGTCAGGAAGGCGTGATACTTATAGAAGGCGGTCAGCTCGGGGTCGAGGTCGGGCACGTTCTCCCAGGCGGCAGGGATGAGCATCTCCTTGACGTGAGCCAGGGAGCGCCCGCTCTGGAGAAGTAGCTCGTAGGCGTTGTCGAGGCTGGCCGAGTCGGAGAGCCCGGGCTGAAGGAACGGGAAGACGTCAGCCAGCCGATCACCCCAGACCCCGGGGGTCGCTCCCCGCTCCCGAGCTTCCATCCAGGAGCGGTTGGCCTGGATGGTGTTGATCTCCCCGTTGTGGGCCAGCACCCGGAACGGCTGGGCGTTCTCCCACGAGGGAAAGGTGTTGGTGGAGAAGCGCTGGTGGAAGAGGGCGAAGGATGTCTCGAACCCCGGATCGCGCAGATCCCAGTAGAAGTCGGCGATATGGCTCGCGGTGAACAGACCCTTGTAAACGACGGTCCGGCTCGATGCCGACGGGATGGAGAGCCCCGGGACTTCAGCGCGTTCGACTCTCTTTCGCGCCAGGTACAGGGCCCGTTCCAGCTCCTCTCCGGTGGTCTCCCCAAGAACGAACGCCTGCTCGATGAGGGGAAGGACGCCTCGGGCGTGTTCACCGAGCACCGAAGGATCGATGGGGACCGCACGCCAGAACAGAAGCTGCAGCCCTTCGGCTTCGAGGGCCTCGCCGATGATCGCCCGTACCGGTCCGGCTTCCATCGGCGGCAGGAAGCACATCACGATGCCGAGCCGCTCCGGGTCGACGGAGAGCCCATGGGCTCGCAGTTCTCGTTCGGCTATCTGCCTCGGAATCTGAGTGAGCAGCCCGGCGCCGTCGCCGGTGCCGTCAGCGGCGCGAGCACCCCGATGGTCGAGGTTGCGCAGGCATTCGACAGCGAGGCGCGTCAGCCGGTAGGAAGGAGCGCGATCGCGCGACGCAATGAAGCCGACGCCGCATGCGTCTCGCTCATCTCTGATTCCAACTCTGGTCGCCAACTGCTCCCCTTGACTGGGAGCGGGGCATTGTAAGCCTGCTCGTGGAGCCCTCCGTCCCAGCGATAGGCTCAAACTCATGGGCTACCGGCGGGCTGAGGGCCTTGCTGAACAGATCCTCCGCGAGGTGGATACCGAAGCCATCCCTCACATGGAGTTCACTCTGAAAAGCGAACGGGTCTCCCTCGAGCGGCAAGTCGCCGCCAAGCTGGCCCGCTCCAAGGGAGCCATCCGGCGCTGGCAGGGACCTCTCCACGTGTCTGTGGTCTTCGCCATGTACCGGGAGACCCAACGCATGCTGCCCTCCGACCTGCACCCTCCGGGTGAGGACTTCATCAACGCCAGAGTCGCCCAGCTCTACTGGCTTTTCGGGGAGCGGGACTGCTGGGATCTGGTCATGGTGGACGATTGATGCCCCGATGGCAGCGGGGGAATGGCGACAGAGATCATCGAGGATCGCGGCTACCACGAAGTGGCCAAGGTGCTTTTCATCGCTGATGCCATCGAGAACGGCCACCCCGCGGTCTCAGGACTGTCCACACCCGACGAAAGCCGCAAGGGAGGCGCCATCGAACTGGGGATGCACGAAACCGTGGCCCAGGTCCGATCCGGCCATATCGTCGTCTATACCGACGCCGACCTCTCTACCCATCTCGGCCAGATAGGCCTCCTCGCCCGCGCTCTCGCCGACGGGGCTGACTGTGCCGCCGGATCCCGGCGGGAACCCAGCTCGGTGACGGTGAAGGCAGCGCCCCGGGACTACCGCGGCAAGCTGTTCATCTACCTGTGGAAGCAGATGCTCCCGCCCCTGGGGGACATCGTCGACTCCCAGTGTGGCTTCAAGGGGTTCCGGGGCGACCAGGTCGAAGTGCTCGTCTTGAACACCCTGGAGAAGAGGTTCGCCTTCGCGGAGCCGACGCAGACACCGTTGCCATCGCGGCGAACGCGCCAGCGACCTGACGCGTATGCTTCTACTCCATGAGACGAATGACTCTCTTCTTCGTCGTCGCCGCCTCCCTCGTCATCGCGGCTTGCGGAGGAGTGGCAACCACCACCACGCCGGCCGCCACCTCCCCTCCCACCACCCAGGCGACGGCGACCACAGAAGCACCAGAGACGACGACTACTACCGCCGGCACCACGACAACCGAGGCTGCGGAGGCTCCAGGACCCCAACTGGTCCTGTCCTCGCTCAACCTCGGCGACAACGGGATGATCGTGGTCACCAACGTCGGCACGGAGGCCGGCAGCCTCTCCGGTTACTTCCTCTGCCAGAGGCCCAACTACTTCGCCCTGCCAGAGGTCACTCTGGAACCGGGCCAGTCCTTTGCCATCAGCACCGGAGGCAGCGTATTTCTCCCACCCCCGGGAGCGATCACCTCCGACGAGCTGGCCACCGTCGGAACACTCAGCCCCACCGGCGGAGAGATGGGTCTCTACTCTTCGTCCGACTTCAACTCGCCGTCAGCGATAGTCAGCTACCTGGAGTGGGGCAGCTCCGGCCATGGACGCAGCTCCGTAGCCGTGGAGGCGGGCATCTGGCCAGCCGGTGGGTTCGTGCCCACCGCGGAGGACACCAGCTTCGTCAGCGCCAACACCCTCCCCGCCACCGAGCCGGCCCACTGGCAGGCCTCCAGCGGCTGAGTCCTCCGAACGGGCCGGACTAGGGACCGAACCGGTGGGGCAGCAGCTCTTCCAGGGTGTGCTCTCTCACCTCCGAACCTTCGCCTGCGGTCACTATCACCCGCTCCACCCCGAACTCGGCCATGATCTGGCGGCACCTGCCGCACGGGTAGGCGCCGTCGGTGTCGGCGGCGTCGACACAGGCCACCGCCACCACATCGACCTTGCGCACACCGGCGGCGATCGCGGTGTTGATCGCAGTGGCCTCCGCACAGTTGGAGACCGGATAGGAGGCGTTCTCCACGTTGGCCCCGGTGAAGACTTCTCCGTCGGCTCCCACAACGACCGCCCCCACCCGGAAGTGGGAGTAGGGGGAATAGGATCCCTGAGCGGCAGCCCGGGCTGTCTGAACCAGTTCTTGAGTGTTCATGACCCCAGCAAAGCAGCTACGAAGCGATCTGGGTCGAATGACAACAGGTCTTCGATCCCTTCCCCCACCCCGACCAGCTTCACCGGCAGGCCTAACTCCTTCTCCACGGCCAAGACGATGCCTCCCTTGGCAGTGCCGTCCAACTTGGTGAGCACGATCCCCGTCACCGGCACCGCAGCGGCGAACTCCCGGGCCTGAACCAGGCCGTTCTGGCCGGTGGTCGCGTCCAAGACCAGCAGCACCTCGGCCACTCGCTCTCCGCCGGCAACGCGATAGATCTTGGCTAGCTGCTCCATGAGATTCTTCTTGCCGTGGAGACGCCCGGCAGTGTCGATCAGCACGACATCGGCGCCCTGGGCCTTCGCCGAAGCAAGCGAGTCGAAGGCCACCGCTGCCGGGTCGCCTCCCTCCTGGCCTACCACCACAGGCACACCAAGGCGTTTCCCCCACACCTGGAGCTGTTCCCCGGCTGCGGCCCGGAAGGTGTCGGCGGCCCCCAAGACCACCCTCTTCCCTCCGGTGATCAGGCGGTGGGCCAGCTTGGCGATCGTCGTGGTCTTGCCGGTGCCGTTCACCCCCACCACCAGCACGACCGCAGGCGCGCCGTCGAGATGAAGCTCCCGATCACGTTCGGGGAACTCGGACCGCAGCGCTTCACTCAGGACGTCTCTTGCATCCTCGGCGGTGTCCGGGCGAGAGGTTCTCACTGTGGCCACGATGCGTTCGGCAGCGTCCACCCCGATGTCGGCGGCCAGCAGAACCTCCTCCATCTCGTCCCAGGTGCTGTGGGAGAGTCCCCTCCGGAACAAACCCCGCAGACCCGCCCCCAGCTCCCCCAGATCGAGCCTCGGGGAGACAGCTCGGACTCGTCTCGCGCGACGGGACCGCCAGATGACAACGCCCGCAATCATGAGGAGCGCGAGGACAGCGAGAACCAGGGATGTCTCCATCAGTGTTTGGAACTATGCCACCTGGTCGGAGCTGATCTCAGTCATGAGCTTGCTCACCACCTGCGACGAGCCTCCGGGCTCCATGGTCACCCCGTAGAGAACATCGGCAACCTCCATGGTCTGCTGCTGATGGGTGACGATGATGAGCTGCGCCTTATCCCTGAACTCATCGACGATGCGCAGGAACCGACGCAGGTTGACATCGTCCAAAGCGGCCTCCACCTCGTCGAGGACATAGAAGGGGCTGGGCCGGGCTTCGAAAATGGCAAACAGGAAAGC
The DNA here is from genome assembly GCA_046756405.1 of Acidimicrobiia bacterium. Classification (GTDB taxonomy): domain Bacteria; phylum Actinomycetota; class Acidimicrobiia; order Spongiisociales; family ZC4RG35; genus JBHHWH01. The sequence goes on from JBHHWH010000033.1 coordinate 10,730, forward strand.
GAGGGCGGCCAGGCTCCGCTCTCCACCGGAGAGCAGGGTCATCCGGCTCAGCTTCTTGCCCAGCGGTTGGGCTTCGATCAGCACTCCGGACTGGGGATCCTCCGGGTCGGTGAGCCGCACCCGACCCCTGCCACCGGGGAAGAGGATGGCGAAGTAACGCTGGTAGGCCTCGGCAACATCGTCAAAGGCCTCTCGGAAACGCTTCTGAATCTCCTCGTCCAGAGCGGAGATCACCTTGCGCAGCTCATCGCGGGAGGATTGAACGTCGGCCATCTGCTCAGAGAGGAAGACGTGCCGCTCCTCCAGAGCGGCGAACTCCCTGGCAGCCAGGGGGTTGATGGGGCCGAGACGCCTGAGCTGGGCGAGCTTCGCCTCCAGCAGCTCCTCCAGGTCGGTGCCCTCGGCTACTTCGGGACGGGACGCCACCAGGGCCTCCTCCTCCCCGGCATCAGCGTCGCGGCGTATCGTCTCGACGACGGCCTCCCGACGTAGCCGAAGCTCGGCAAGCCGCACTTCTAGCTCCGAAACCCGGGCCTGAGCGGTGGCTATGGCGGCGCGCCGCTCTTCGTGTTCCTGTCGTAGGGTCTCGAGGTCCGCCAGGTGGGCCTTGTGTCGATCCCGAAGCCGGGACTGTCGCTCTCGCAGTTCACCGATGCGAGCCCTGAGCACCGCCACCCCCCGGGTGGCGAACCGAGCCACCCTGCTCAGGGCCGCGGGATCGCCTGATGGGCCTGGGTCGTGGGTGAGCCTCTCCAACTCGGCGTCGATGCGCCGAACCCGCTCTTCGAGGAGGTTTTTCCTCTCCGTGACAGCCCGGAGCCGCCCTGCGGCCTCCTGCCACTCCCAGCGGGCCTTCTCCCGCTGTGCTGCCACCTGCTGACGCCGAGCCTCCAGCTCCTCCCAGACCTTCATCCGGGCGGCCTCTTCTCCCTTCAGGGACTCGATCCGGCTTCGAAGCACCTGGATCTGGCCGGTGGCAGCCGCGATCGCTTCGCGGAGGGCCTGCCGCCGCAGCACCAGCCTCTCCGCCTCTTCCTCCTGGGATGCTATGGACTGTTCGATCCTCCTCATGGCCTCGGACCGTCCGGCCAGCTCGGCCTCGGCGGCTTCGAGACTCTCCAGGGCATCCCTCTCGGCCTGACGGCTGGTCTCGAAGCCGCGACGGGCAGCGGTGTGGATCGACTCCGCCCGGGCCAACTGGGTGCAAGCGCTCTCCAAGGCCAGCTCGGCACTCTCCAGCATGGCGAGGCCTGCTCCCTCGGGGTCGGCGATGTGAACTCCCGTCACCGAGATCAGATCGCCTTCGGGAGTCACCGCCCTGAGAGCCGGATGGCGAGCAACGATCTCCCAGCCGGTAACCCAACCTTCGACGACGACGACATCCCCTAACAGCCTGCTCGTCAGGCCGGCGTGAGCCTGTTCCCCGAGCAGGTCTACCAGGGCCTCCACCCCTAGGGCGTCGGCTACTTCCCTGGCAGGAACCGATGACTCTGAGATCGCCGACACGACCGGCACCGCCCCACCTCCGGCGGCCTTCACGGTCCCCACGACGTCCCTTACAGCTTCTTGATCGGTGAAGGCGACGGCGTCAGCCCAGCGACCGAGGGCCGCTTCCACCGCGGCCTCCAGACCGTCGGGCACGTCGAGTTGGGAGATGAGGGTACCGAGAGCTCCCTCCGCGTCCTCGGCGATCCTGCGGGCCTCAGAGTCGAAGCGTCCCGCCAGCGCCTCCCGCACGGCCTCCACCCGCGACTCCGCGACGGCCACCGTCAGGCGGGCCCGGCGGAGAGCCTCTTCCGCCTCCGACCATGTGCTCTGATCGCGCTCTCGTTGCTTCCTAGCCGAGGCGTAGGCCTGCTGGTAAGCAGTGATCTGCTCGTCGAGGGCCTTGATTTCTTCGTTGATTCTCTCGACTTCCGCCTGTTCCTCGTTGCGACGGCCGGCAAGAACTTCGAGACGGTGAAGGATCTGGGCTTCCTCACGCCCGTCCCTCTCCAGCGAAGACTCCAGGGCGCTCAGCTCACCCCGCACCGCCGCCAGGGCTCCCTCTGGAGAGAGAGCGTTTTGAGTGGTGAGAGCCCGTTCTTCGTCCTCGAGGCCGCGGAGGCGGCGCTCGGCGGCCTCGGCAGAGGAAGCGGCTTCGGTTGCCTCGGTGCCGATGGCATCCAGTTCGGTGAGGATGGAGTGGCGCTCTTCTTCGAGATCGGCCCGGCGTTCGACGGCGACCTCGACCCGGCCGTTTACGGCCCGGGCCCGCTCGTGGGCCACCGAGGCGACCCGGCGGAGACGCTCCATGGTGGTCTCCAGGCTCGCCGCGGCGGTGGTGTCCCGGTCGAGTTCGTCGCCCACCCGGCTGGTCTCGTCGCCAAGGGCCCGGAGTCGTTGCGCCAGGTCTTCGACGGCTCGCTGGTCGACGTGGACCTTTTCCAGAAGCTGGGATCGCTCCGAAGTGGCGATCGTGATCTCCCGGTCGTGGCGGGCCAGGTCACGTCCTCCGAGATAGAGCCGCAGGGCGGCGACTTCGTCCTTCAGTCCCTGATACCGCTCGGCGGCCCTGGCCTGGCGCCGCAGGGGACGCATTTGTCGTTCGATCTCACCGAGAAGGTCCTGGAGGCGGACCATGTCCTCGTCGGTTCGCTCCAGCCGCCGTTCTGCCCGTTCTTTGCGACGTCGGTGCTTGAGGATCCCCGCGGCCTCCTCGATGACCGACCTGTTGTCATCGGGCGAAGCGGAGAGGATCCTGCCGATCTCTCCTTGACCGATGATCACGTGCTGATGCTTGCCGACTCCGGAGTCGGAGAGAAGGTCCTGGATGTCGAGGAGACGGCAGGCAACACCGTTGAGCTCGTAGTCACTGGAGCCGTCCCGGTAGAGGCGCCGGGTGATCGAGATCTCGTCGAGGTCGATGTCGAGACGACGGTCGGCGTTGTCGATGACCAGGGTCACCTCGGCCCTACCCAGGGCGGGTCGGGTGGTGGTACCGGCGAAGATGACGTCTTCCATCTTGTCGGTACGGAGGGACTTAGTGGACTGGGTGCCGAGGACCCAGGAGAGGGCATCGACGAGGTTTGATTTCCCCGAGCCGTTGGGCCCCACGACCACGGTGACACCGGGACGGAACTGGAGACGGGTCCGGTCGGCGAAGGACTTGAAACCGGCGAACTTCAGCGATTGAAGATACAAAGTGTTCTACCTGGCAAACGACACAGCTGTAATTGCCGGATCAGGCTAACAAAACCCCGACGATCATCGGATCATGGCCCTTAAGAACATCACAACGAGTCTCAGGGTCGCCTCCTCGCCGGCGACGGGTGGATGAGGAAATCGCTGAGGTTCCGGTCTACGGCTATGACATCGCTCTCCACTCCGGTGACTACCGCCGCCGTTGGGCCTGCCCATGCCCAGGACACCAGGGCGTCGAGGGCGTCGGGTTCTCCCTGGGCCACGATCTCGACTCGACCGTCGGCCAGATTGCGGGCCCAGCCCACCAGACCCAACGAGCGGGCAACCTGGCGACAGGTCTGGCGATAGCCGACACCCTGAACCACGCCACTCACCAGGAGATGAACTGCCTTGGTCATGAGGTCTGGCATGCGGGACAGAAGTGAGTGGACCGGCCCCTCACCACGACCCGCTGGATCGCTTCTCCACAGCGCGTGCAGGGATGCCCCTCCCTCCCGTAGACAGCCAGAGAGACCATATTCCCTCCCGCCCGGCCGTCGGGAAGCAGATAGGCGAGGTCGTCCAGGGTGGTCCCACCGTTGTCGATAGCTGCGGAGAGCACCCTTCGTACTCCCTCCAAGAGGGCCGATACCTGGTCCGGACTCAGTTCCCCGCCGGGGCTGAGCGGGTGGATGCTCGCCTGGTACAGCGCTTCGTCGGCGTAGATGTTGCCCAGGCCGGCGAGGATGGTTTGATCGAGGAGGAGGGCCTTGATGGGTGCCCGCCTCTGCCGCAGGACGGTGCACGTCCACGCCGGATCGGGAAGGTCCTTCCAAGCGTCGCGCCCCAGTCTGGAGAGCCCGGCGTCGCCCAGTTCGTCTTCGTCGAAGGCGGCGACGAACCCGAAGGTTCGCGGGTCTATGAACCTCAGCTCCCGCCCATCATCGAGGCCTGCCACAAGGTGGGTGTGCGGCGGACGTTTGTCTCCCGGTGCGGCGATGGCGAACCTTCCCGACATTCCCAGGTGAGCCACCATGGTGTAACCATCGTCTAGGGGAGCAACGAGGAACTTGCCGTGGCGGTCGACAGCCTGGATTTCCCGTCCCGTCAAACGGTTCTTCACCTCCTCGGGGGAGGCATTCCTGCGTGCGGTCCTCGGCTGCGAGACGCAGACATTGGCAAAGACCCTTCCCACCAGCGCAGCCTCCAGGTACCGACGGGTTATCTCGACTTCCGGCAACTCAGGCAGACCATGACCTCCAGCGACAATGCGGTTACGGTACCTGCGCCCATGGAGATAGCACCCCGACCCTTCGGTGTCATCCTGGGGGAGGCGATGAACGCCTTGGCCAGGGTGTGGAGACCGTTGCTATCGACAGCGCTGATCGCCTTCGTGCCCGTGGGGTTGATCGCCGTGGCCCTGTTCCGGATCACAGGCGCCGCGGAGGTCATCAACGTCCTCACCCGAAACCCGCAGTCCCTGGAGTCACTAAGTGAGGAGGCCCTGAGGGAACTCCTGACTCCTCTCCTCTGGGCCCTCGGGGCGACCGTGGCGATCCAACTCGTCGCCGCGTTCTTCGTCTACCTGGTGAGCCACATCCTCATCGCCGCCGACATCAACGGTGAGACGATCACCGCCCGCCAGGCCCGCGGCGAGGCTTGGTCCCGTTTTGGAGTGGCTCTTGGCGCCGGAGGGCTGGCCGTGGTGACAGTGGTGCTTTTGATCTCCATCGGGCTCGCCATCTGGTTCGTTCCCTATGCCCTGATAGGAACCCCCAACGCGACCAGCTTTGCCATCGCCACGATCCTGTTCTTCGCCCTGGTGGGTCCGGGAGTGTGGGTTGCAGTCTCCCTCTCCATGCTCACCCCTGTGGTCGCCTTGGAGCGCCACGGGATCTTCGGATCGATGCTCAGGAGCATGAACCTGGTGCGGAGACGCTGGTGGCCAACCCTGGCCTACCTACTCCTGGTGGGCCTGCTGGGTACGGTGGCCATCCAACTCATTCAGGTCGTTGCTTTTCCCCTGGCCGCGGTGGCTGGAGCGGCCGGCCGCTCGCTGGTGGTTGCCGTTGTCGGAGTCGTTGCCCAGGGGATGATCGTCGCCGCGGTGGGAGCCATGTACACGTTCTGGTATCTAGACCTGCGGACCCGAAGGGAACCGCTGCTTAGCGAGGATCTACGCCCAGGGTCTTGAGGGCCTCCCTGGCGGCGGCCTGCTCCGCCTCTTTCTTGGAGCGTCCCATGCCCCGGCCCAGGATCCGGTCGTCCACCGAGGCCACCGCGGTAAAGCGGCGGTCGTGGTCGGGACCGCTCCCTTCCACCACGTATTCGGGACGACGGCCCGACTGGGCCAGTGCCTCCTGGAGCCGGGTCTTGTAATCCTTGATCCCCGGCTTTTTCGCCCGCTCGCCCACCCTGTCCTCCCAGAATCTCAGGACGAGCCGACCCGCGGCCTCGATACCACCGTCGAGATAGACAGCTCCGATCACCGCTTCGAGGCTGTCGGCGAGGATGGAGTCCTTCTCCCTGCCCCCCGTGGCCTCCTCCCCCGGAGCTAGTTCCAGAAAGTCTCCCAGGTCGAGTTCGCGGGCCACCTCGGCCAGGGTCGGCCGACTCACCACCGAAGCCCTCACCTTGGCCATGTGCCCTTCCGGCAGTTCGGGCCAGCCTCGGTAGAGGAGGTCGGTGATGACGAGCTGTAGGACCGCATCCCCGAGGAACTCGAGGCGCTCGTTGTCCTGGCGCGTGGGGTCCTCGGAGCTGACCGACCGGTGGGTGAGAGCCAGTCGGAGCAGACGCGGATTGGAGAAGACGTAGCCCAGCCGCTCCTCGAGGCTCATGCGAGAAGCTCGGCGAGCTTCCCGGGAAGGTCGCTCCCGGCGGCGTCTCTGGCCATGACCAGGGCGTTGGAGATGGCGACCCGGCTGGAGCTGCCATGGGCGATCACCGCCACCCCCTTCACCCCCAGCAACTGCGCCCCGCCATAGGTCTCCCAGTCGAGACGAGCCTTCACCTGGGCCAGCGCCCTGAGGGCCTCCTCCTGGACGTCCGGATCCAACTCGGTGAGGGCCTCCTTGACATAGGTGGTGACCATCTGGGCCGCCCCCTCGGTGGTCTTCAGCAGCACATTGCCCGTGAAGCCGTCGGTAACGATCACATCGGCCCTGTCGCCGGCGATGTCCCGACCTTCGACGTTGCCCACGAAGTGCAGCGGGGCCGCCTCCAGCAGGTCGTAGGCCGCCCGTTCCAACTCGCGGCCTTTCCCCTTCTCCTCACCGATGGACAACAGCCCCACCCTAGGCTCGGCGATCCCCAGCAAGACCTGGGCAGCCACCGATCCCATCACCCCGAACTGAGCCAGCTGTTCCGCTTTCACCTCAGGGTTTGCCCCCGCGTCGAGGATCAACGTCGGAGTTCCAGGAGTGGGAAAGATGGTGGCTATTGCCGGTCGGGAAACGCCCTTGATCCGTCCAACGATGATCGCCGCGGCGGCCATGGCTGCGCCGGTGGAGCCCGCCGACAGGAACCCCTCGGCTTCTCCTTCGGCCACCATGCGGACCGCAACACTGATCGACGCCCCTGGCTTCTCCCGGAGAGCACGGGCCGGATCGTCGGCCATTCCGATCACATCGGGAGCGTCGACTATCGGCAGCTCAGTGTGGTGGGTGTCCAACTGACGTTCCAGGGCCGACCTCTCGCCCACGAGCACCACGTCAACGCCGCGCCGGGCCGCTTCCACCGCCCCGGCGACGGTCTCCGTGGGGGCATGGTCGCCCCCCATGGCATCGAGGGCGATACGGACCAAGGCTCAGTCGGTCTCCACTACCTCGCGGCCAGCGTAGGTGCCGCATTCACGGCAGGCACGGTGGGGCAGCTTTGGCTTGCCGCACCGCTCGCAGGCAACGGTGGCGGGGCGGGCCAGCCGCCACGACGCCTTCCGGCGCCGGGTCCGCGAACGCGACATCTTCTTCTTGGGTACCGCCATCGGGAGGCGCTCCTCGGTGTATCAGGACTCGAACAGGTCTTTCAGGACGGTGAAGGGCGAGTCCGACTCGTCCCCGTGCCCGTCACAAGGGTCGCTATTCAAGTCGGTTCCGCAGATTGGGCAAAGTCCTCGACAGTCGATCCGGCACCTGGGAGCAGCGGGAATGGCGAGGGCGATCTCGTCGCTCGCCGGTCCCGCGAGGTCTACTCTTCCCCGCTCGATGGCGTATCCGTCCTCGTCTGGAATAGAACCGAAGTGCTGACTCCCGGAGACGGACAGGGTCTCCTCCCACTCCTTCAAGCATCTCACGCAGGCGAGCCGAGCGACGGCAGTGGCGGTGAAGGTGACCTGGACACCGTCAACCGTGCCGACGACCATTCCGGCGACGGACATCTCCCCAGACACGACGGAGTCGCCGAGGCGCAGGTCGACCTCGCGGACACCGGAGAACTCACGCTCACGCTCCGGATGTCCGAGTAGGTCATCGATCTCGATGACCAGCCCGGCGCTCATCTCAGAGGGGCACCTCGGGAGGTTTGGGCCGTGCCGTGTGCAGCTCGTCTCGCGCCTGTCGCACCTGGTCCATGATGTCGGCGAGGAGGCCTTCGACACGCTGGAGCTTCTTTTCGATCTCGTCTTCGGTCTCGAGCCGCAGTCGTCGCGCCTCACCTTCGGCCCGCCGGACCAGGATGTTCGCCTCCTCTACAGCCTCGGCGATGATGTTGGAGTCGGAGACCAGCCTGTCGGCCTCGGACCGGGCCGCATCGATGATCTCCCTGGCCTTCTCGTTGGTGCGGGCGATGAACGCCTCCCGCTCTCGGACCATCCAGCGAGCGGCACGCAGTTCGTCGGGGAGGCTGGTGCGCAGTGTCTCCAACATGTCGAGGAAGTGCTCGCGATCCACCAAAGCGTTAGAGGACAGCGGCATCGTCTTCGCCTCGTGAAGCTGGACGATCAGCTCGTCGACTATGTCGAGTATGTCCCCGGCTTCGGGCCGACCGGAGAAGTCGACCACCACCTCGGGTTCAGTCTGGATCTCGTTGCTCATGGGAGCTTCTCCTTGAGTGCCTTCTCCACCACGTCGGGGACCAGACCGCTCACTGATCCGCCGAGCCTCGCTACTTCCTTCACCAGCGAAGAGGATATGAAGCCAAATTCGGGTCGGGTGGGAATGAAGAGGGTTTCCACACCGCTCAGATGACGGTTCATCTGCGCCATCTGATGTTCGTATTCGTAGTCGTCCACGGTCCTCAGGCCCTTGACCACCGCAGCAGCACCTAGATCGCGGGCATGGTCCACCAACAGCCCGGAAAAGGTAGCCACCTCGACGGAGTCCCCAAGGACCTCCCGCAGCAGGTCAGCCCTTTCTGCGGCCGTGAATAGCGACTTCTTGGCTGGGTTGTCGATGACCGACACCACCACGCGATCGAACAGACCCATCGTCCGCCGGATCACATCAACGTGACCGTTGGTGGGAGGGTCGAAGCTGCCGGGGCAGAGGGCGGTCGTCATCTAGGTGTCTCCAGCCTTCTCGTAGCGAATGATTCTTGTATCTCCGTAGCGTTTTTCGGCGGCAACTCGCCAGGTTTCGGGAGCCCGGGGAACCGGATCGGAGTGCCGGCGGGATACCACTACCACCGCTCCGGGGCGGAGATGGGGGTCGAGCCTGGCCAACTCCTCTTCCATGGTCGTGGTCGGCTGGTCCCAGGGCGGGTCCATGAACACTAGGTCGAAGCTCTCCGTGCATCGGCCCAGAAAGTCCCACACCCTGGCCCTCACCACTTTTCCTCCTAGGGCGACGGAGGCGATGTTCGCCTTGAGGACTTCCAGGGCCCGGTGTCCGCTCTCTACGAAGAGGGCTGAATGGGCACCGCGGGAGAGGGCCTCAAGGCCGAACGAGCCCGTGCCTGCATAGAGGTCGGCCACGTCGGCGCCCTCCACCAGCGATCCGAGGGAGGAGAACACGGCCTCCCGTACCCGGTCGGTGACCGGCCGGGTTTCCTTGGTGTCCGGGGAACGCAGCCTCCGACCCCGGGCGACGCCGGCGATGATCCTCATGACACCGACGGTACTTCAGCTGACAAACAGCCACTCCACGGCATCCCCCAGCAAGGCCCGGATCTCGTCGGCCAGTTCGGGATGCTGGCTCAGGTCTGGATCCTGAGCCACCAGCTGGAAGGCGTCCCTCCGGGCCGCGGTGAGGAGGTCGAAGTCCTTGAGAATGTCGGCGATCTTGAGGTCTTTCATCCCCGACTGACGGGTCCCGAAAACGGTCCCCTGGCCGCGAATCCTCAGGTCCTCCTCGGCGAGACGGAAACCGTCGGTAGTAGCAACGACGGCCGCGAGCCGCTCCTCGGCTTCGGTGGTGGACGGATCGGCTACCAGCAGGCACGTGCCCGGGTGCTGGCCTCGTCCCACCCTCCCCCGAAGCTGGTGGAGCTGGCTCAGGCCAAAACGGTCGGCGTCTTCGATCACCATGACGGTGGCGTTGGGCACGTCGATGCCGACCTCGATCACCGTTGTCGAGACCAATACGTCTATCTCCCCGGAACGGAAGGCCGCCATGACCTCCTCCTTGTCGGCGGGACGGAGCTGACCGTGGATGAGACCGAGACGAACACCATCCATGACCCGCGAGAGCCTTTCGAACTCGGCAGTGGCGGAGGCGGCCTCCACCTTGGGACTGTCCTCGACGAGGGGGCAGACTATGAAGGCTTGCCGACCCGCGGCCACGGCGTCTAGCACCTGGCGCCAGGCCAGCCCCTCCTCGGCCTTGGGGAACAACCGGGTGGCAACCGGGGTCCGGCCCGGAGGCATCTCGTCGATCACCGATACGTCAAGATCGCCGTAGAGGGTCATGGAGAGGGTGCGGGGAATGGGGGTGGCGGTCATGATCAGCATGTCTGGGTCGGTCCCTCCGGCCTTCTCTTTGAGCTGGACCCTCTGGGCCACGCCGAAGCGATGCTGCTCATCCACCACGGCGATGCCCAGGCGGTGGAACTCGACGCCCTCCTGGATGAGGGCGTGGGTGCCCACCAGCAGATCCACCTGACCCGCGGCGATGTCAGCGACTAGCTCGGCGCGGGTGATATCGGGGTTGTAGTTGGTAGTCGCCCTCGACCCGGTGAGCAGACCCAGGTGAACGGCCGGGCCGTCTCCGCCGAACAGGCTCTCCATTCCCAACCCTGACGGGCTCCAGTCGGGAGACAAGCCGGCCTCGGCCAGCAGGCTCCGCACGCCGACGTAGTGCTGTTCGGCGAGCACCTCGGTGGGGGCCATGATCGCCGCCTGCCATCCCCCTTCGATGCCGTAGAGGAGGCTGGCCACGGCGACCACCGTCTTTCCCGATCCGACTTCTCCCTGGAGGAGACGATGCATCGGATGGGGGGCCCGCAAGTCGGCTTGGATCTCACCCAAGACCCGCTGCTGCGCAGCGGTGAGGGTGTAGGGGAGCCCGCCGAGGAACTTGGTTACCAGCTCACCGCTGAGATCATGGGCAATGCCCACCGCCTCCTCGATCTGACGCCTCTTGCGAAGAGCCAGGGCCAGCTCGAGCCGGAACAACTCGTCGTAGGCCAGCCGGCGCCTCGCCGGAGCCACGTCCTCGATCGATTCCGGAAAGTGGATGTTGGCGAAGGCGGCGTCCCGGTCGATGAGCGAGTGACGTCTGAGGAGCTCTTGCGGGATAGGATCGGGGATCGGCCGGGAACGTCTGAGGGCGTTGTGGATCCCGCGACGCAGGTCTCCCCGCTTCAGTTTGGCCACTTTCCGGTGCAGCGGAACCACGCGCCCGGTCACCAGTCCCTCCCTCGGTGCGTCCAGCTTGTCGACATCGGGGCTTTTCATCCGCAGTCCACCCCGGTATCTCTCCACTACGCCGGATAAGGCGACCTCGGCACCTCGCTGCAACTGGTTCAACCGGAACTTCTGGTTGAACCACACCGCGGTGAGGAACCCGCTCTCGTCCCCGATACGGGCCTCGACGATCGTCAGTGTCTTGCGCGGACTCCACATCCTCGAGGAGAACACTCTCCCTACGACGGTCACCTCCTCGCCGATGGGGATCTCCCGGATCGGTGCCTGGTTGGTGCGGTCGATGTAGCGGTAGGGCACATGCTGGAGAAGGTCGGCCACGGTCTCGACACCCAACTCCGCAAGCAGGCGCGGCCGATTACCTCCGAGCTGATGTACTGCGGACACCGGAATCTCGGCGAGTCTGGTTAGGGTCGCCATCACCGTGACGGTACCGCCCAAGTGGGACTTGAATCCGGCTACCGCTATGCTTGCGCCCGGTCGTCCAGGGCCTTTCGGCCCCCGGTTCTCTCCGGCCAACCCAGGAGTTCCAGTCATGTCTTATCGGTGTGAGATCTGCGGCAAGGAGCCCAGCTACGGGAAGAAGGTCAGTTTCTCCCACAAGCGGGCCAACCGCCGCTGGCTGCCCAACATCCAGAAGATCCGTGTCAAGCACGGTTCCAACACCCGCCGGATGCGTGTATGTACCTCCTGCATCCGCGCCGGCAAGGTGGTCAAGGCCTGACCATGGAACAGGGCGTAGTCAAGACCTACGACCCGGTGACCGGTGTGGGCATCGTCGTCAGGGACACCGACCGCGTCGAAGCCTTCCTCCGACCTGGATCGCTGACGGGATCGGTCCTCCGCACCCTGCGTCAAGGTCAGCGGATCGTCTTCGAAACCACCGAGGAAGACGGGCGCCTGGTGGTCAACAAGGTCCGGCTGGGACAAGACATCTACTGATCCACTAGTGTCGCTCGCCCGAGCGATAGGAGGTCAATTGGTCCAGGCTTACGTCCTGATCCAGACGGAGGTCGGTAAGGCAGCCGTCGTAGCCGAGCAAGTGCGCACCATTCCCGGCGTGGACAGCGCCGATGACGTCACCGGTCCTTATGACGTGATCGTCAAGGCCAGCGCCGACGATGTGGACTCGCTCGGCAAGCTCGTGGTGGCCAAGATCCAGGCGGTGGAGGGGATCACCCGCACCCTCACCTGCCCGGTGGTCCACCTCTGATCTGAGTTGCTGCCGTCCGCGGCGGGGCGGTGCGGGCCGCTACCGCCGCCCGGCGCGTCTAACCCAGCTTTGAGGCGATAGTGCCGGCGCTACGCAGCGCCGTCCCGTCGCTGCCCGCGGTGGAAAAGACCCGGGTAGGAGAGGCTTGGGCTTCGGCGAGCATGTCGGTGAACAACTGCCGGCGCTCTATGGGTGGCTCGATCCACAGGTAGGCGGCCATGGACCCGGGGATGGTGTTCACCTCGTTAACGAACAACTCACCATCCTTTTCGAGAAAGTCGATCCTGCAGATCCCCCTCAGCTCGGCCACCTCACTGACGCGCAGCGCCAGGGTACGCAGCTCGGCGTCCAGGGACTCGTCGAGGGTCGCCGGAAGCTTCCTCCCCTCGCTCACCTCACCTCCCCACGCCAAGTACTTCTGGTCGTAGCTGTAGATCCCCTCCCCGGCCCGGGCCGGTTCCTCCACCGCCGAGAGCTGCCAATTGGGATAGGTGCGAACCGCCACCTGGAGATCCCGGGAGCCGGTGAGGAAGGGCTCCACCACCGCCCCCTGGGCCAGGAACACCGACGAACGGTGAAGGGCGAGCACCGTGGGCCAGTCCTCCGCCACTTCGATCCCGATGGAAGAGCCTCCGAAACGCGGCTTGACGATGTAGGGAGCGGAGAACGGCGGGTCCTCCTGTTCACCGGAGACGACGAGGACCCGAGGAAGGGTGGGAAGCCCAGCGGCGGCCATCGAGGCGCCGAAGGCCAGCTTGTCCATGCCGAGAGCCGAGGCGGCCTGGCCGGGTCCGGTGTAGCCGAGACCGACCATGTCGAGGAGACCCTGAAGGGTGCCGTCCTCGCCGGGCCCGCCGTGACAGGCAATGAAGACCGCCGACGGGTCGAGGGGCTTCCGCTTGAGCAGCAAGCCCTGGCCGGGACTGGCCGCGAAGGTCAGCTCCCGGGCCTTCTTCGGGACACCGTCGGCGAAGTCCGCGGCTTCGAGCCCGGCATCGACCAGATACCACTCCCCCGCCTTGGACCAGTAGATGGCGTGAACGTCTTCCAGGGCCCGAGCGACCTGGAGACCGGTGAGGATGGAAATGTCGTGCTCGTCGGAGGGACCGCCGAATAGGACCGCTGGCTTGCTCATCGCCTCCTCTATGGATAGTGGTCGGGTAGATCGTTCTCGTAGAGAACGACGTCGCCGGGGCCCAGGTTCTCCCTGACCCAGGCAACGGCCTCCTCCCGAGAACCCACGACGGTAACCGAAGCCCTTCCCTGGGCGGAACCGGCAACCAGGGCAGCGCGGTTGGTGCGGGCGACGACTAGCAGATGGTCTGCGGCCTGGGAGGCGGCGGCGGCGAAGGCCCGGTTCTCCTCGGCCTGACGAGAACCCAACTCCACCATGCCCGGGGTCACCACTACGGTCTTGCCGCTGGAGCCCAGATCCTGGAGAAGCTCCAGGGCCCGGCGGGCGCCTGCGGGGTTGGAGTTGAAGGTGTCGTCGATAATGGCGAACCCCGCCGGGGAGGTGAGCACCGACTGGCGGTGGTCGGCCACGGGTAGTTCGGCGAGCCGGGAAGTGAAGGCAGCCGGGTCCACACCTAGTGCTATGCATATCCCGATGGCCACCGCCAGATTGCCCTCGAAGACACCCTCCGGTCCCGACGCGATGAGCCGGCCGTCCACGATGATCCCCTCGGAGGTGACCCG
>JBHHWH010000034.1:0-24145 GCA_046756405.1 Acidimicrobiia bacterium
CTCTCGACGCCGTCAGGGCGGGCTTTGAAGCCATCCTGCTCGCCGACGGCACCCGCCCCGTGAACCTGGCGATCGGAGACGGCGCGCGGGCGGTGGCGACGCTGGTAGCGGCCGGAGTCGAAGTCGAGTAAGCCTCAGGCCTCACCGGAGGGCTTCGGCGACCAGCCGTGCCTTTAGCTCCTTCAAGCGAGGGGTGACGGAAACGTGGTAGATGTGGGGATTGACCAGCCTCCGCACCCCGGGGTCGAGGCGCTCCAGATCGGCCTGACGGCGCCTTCTCAGCTCCTCGAGATCCGGGCTGCCGTCCTGTCGCTTACCCTCGGCGAAGGCCGGCTCGAACAGCTCCTCTATCCCGGAGATCCCCTCGGCGAGCAGCGTCCGATGGGCGTCGGTGTGGGGATGGCGAAGCTCGACGGTTTCGCTCGATGAGGGGGGCTCGTCGATCGGCGCCACCAGGTCGGCGGTGGCCAGTCCCCGCTCGTCGTAGATCCTGTATAGCTTCTTCTCCCCGGGCAAGGGGATCTTCACCGGATCCTCGGAGACTTTGATCGCCGGAACCCAGTCGTCGCCATCGGCGGTCACCGCCACCAACTTGTAGACGCCGCCCAGGGAAGGGTCTCCCTCTGAGGTGATCAGTCTCGTGCCGACACCGAACGTGAGCCGTCCGATCAGAGCCTCCGGTTCTACTCCGTAGCGGGGCGCCTCGGCTTCGATCTGGGAGAGAATCTGCCAAATGGCCAACTCGTCGAGATCCGACGAGAGCACGATGGCCACATCCTCGAAGCCGGCGCCGTCGAGCATGAGAGCCGACTGGATGGCGAGATAGGCCAGGTCACCCGAATCGAGACGGATCCCCACCGGATGGTCGCCCCTGGCCCGCATCTCCTCGAAAACCCTGATCGCATTGGGCACTCCCGATTCCTCGACGTCGATGGTGTCCACCAACAGCACACACTCTTCGGGATAGAGGTAGGCGAAGCGACGGAAGGCTTCCAACTCTCCCAGCCCCAGTGCCTCGTAGACTTGGACCATCGAGTGGGCGTGGGTTCCCTTGGGGTCGAGCCCGACCGCCCGGGACAAGGCCACGTTGGAGGTGAAGTCGCAACCACCTATGAGCGCGGCGCGACCGCCGGCGTCTACACCCGCCTCGGGACCCCGTCTCATTCCGAATTCCAACACCATCCCGCCGCGGGCGGCTTCTTTGACCCGCGAGGCCTTGGTGGCGATAAGGGTCGGATAGTTGAGGCGGTTGAGAAGCGGGGTCTCCAGGATCTGGGCCATAGCCAGAGGCCCTCGCACCACGGCTACGGGGGCGTTGGCATGGACTACCCGTCCTTCGGGTACCGCCTCCAATTCGATCGCGGAGAAGTCGCCCTGGCTGGCAAGCCAGGTCAGGAAGTCCTCGTCGAAGCGGGGCTCACCCGCACGGGTGCGCTGACTACGCAGATAGTCGAGCTCGTCGGGGCCGAAGCGAACCGACTCCATCCATTCCACGAGGGGCCCCAACCCGGCGAAGATGCAGTAGCCGGCCTGGTGGGTCCCGTAGTCGGGGTATTGACGGAAGAAGTAGTCGAACTGGGCGGTGCGTTCGGCCAGACCCTCCTTCCAGTAGAGCTGGGCCATGGTGAGCTGGTACTGGTCTGTGGCCAGAATGCCATCGTGGAGGTGCTTGTCGCGTGCCATCAGTCGCCCCCATCATCCCAGACTGAGGAGCTTCATCAGGAGCGGAAGCCGCTCATCGTTTCTCGCGCCCACCCCCGCTCAGCGATGCTGTCCCTATACCAGCCGAAGCT
Organism: Acidimicrobiia bacterium; assembly: GCA_046756405.1. Classification (GTDB taxonomy): domain Bacteria; phylum Actinomycetota; class Acidimicrobiia; order Spongiisociales; family ZC4RG35; genus JBHHWH01. Next base: position 1,794 of record JBHHWH010000034.1, read on the forward strand.
GGTCTTCGGAATCCGCGCCTGGGTTTCGGCGTCCACCCACACCAGGCCGAACCTCTGGTCGAAGCCGTGGGTCCATTCGACATTGTCCAGGAGAGTCCAGACGAAGTAGCCGTCGACGGGGACACCATCGGCAGCCGCTTCGGCAGCAGCCTCGATATGGGTACGCAGATATTCGATCCTCCGGGGGTCGTCGACCTCTCCTATCTCGGTTGGAGCATCCGAGAAGCTGGCCCCGTTCTCGGTGATCACGATCGAGGCCGGCCGGTAGGAGGCATGGATGCGACCGAGAAAGCTCCGAAGGCCCGCCGGGTCGATCAGCCATCCCATCTCGGTGAAAGCTGGGTCAGGAGCCCTCTCCGGTTCATCCTTCTCCTCAGCTCCAGCGTGCATGCGGACAGTCGTGTAGTAGTTGATGCCGACGAAGTCCAGGGGAGCTGCGATCGCTGCCATGTCGCCCGGCTGGATAAAGGACAGCTCCGGGTCGAGGTGTTCCCGCTGTATGAACTCCGCGAGCACGTCTTCGGGGTAGCCCCTTCCGAATACAGGATCGAAGAACCACCGGTTGCGGAAGCCGTCGAAGTATGCGGTGGCCTGAACATCCGCAGGGTCAGCGCTTGCAGGTACGGCCGGGCGACAATCGAGGGCGATACCCACCTGAGAACCCTCTGACCTCCCCCGAAGGGCCTCGACCGCCAAACCGTGCGATAAGAGCATGTGGTGGCCAGCCCTCACCGCTGCCTCCCAGTCCCGTACGCCGGGAGCATGAACACCGAACAGGTAGCCGAGGTATGAGGCCACCCAGGGCTCGTTGTGGGTGATCCACCGTTGCACCCGATCGCCGAGGTGGTCGGCCAGGGTCACCGCGTAGGCCACGAAGGCGTCCACGGTCTCCCGGCGCGGCCAGCCGCCTCTGTCTTGAAGGGACTGAGGTAGGTCCCAGTGGTAGAGCGTGAGCCACGGTTCGATCCCCCGCTCCAACAAGCCGTCGACAAGCGCCTCGTAGAAACGCAGTCCGGCGGGATTCGGTTCTCCGTCCCCATTGGGGAACATGCGAGTCCAGGCCACCGAGAAGCGGTAGGCGCCCACGCCCAGCGCTGCCAGGAGATCGAGGTCCTCTTGCCACCGGTGGTAGTGGTCGCAGGCGACGTTCCCAGCGAGAGGCGCCAGACCGCGGTCGGTGAAACGATCCCATATGGAGTCCCCCTTGGCGTCCTCTCCACGCCCCCCTTCGATCTGGTAGGCGGAGGTAGCGACGCCCCAGGTGAAACCGCGATGGTCGGCGGGCACGGGGGGTTGGTGCGGGCTAGGCAGTCCCGACAGCCTGCCTGGTTCCGATGCGCTCCCCGGTAGAAGGGTCGAAGAAGTGGAGCTTCGACGTGTCGGCCACCAACTCGATGACGTCTCCGTGTCTGGCAGGGACATCGGGGCTGATTCGGGCGATGAAGCTGGTCGTCGTACCCAACGCGGAGGAGTCCTGTCCGGTGTCGGCGAGCAGCTCCTCTATCTCGGGCGTGACCACCGGCCGCTGCTGCACATCGAAGTGGACAAACGTGTCCGCCCCCAGCATCTCCGTCACCTCGACCTGAGCGGTCATGATTCTCCCTTCGGAGGGACCAGCCGCCGCTCCTGCCGCTTCGAAGTCGGTGGGACGGATACCGATCACCAACTCCTCATTCATACGCCGTTCGATCCCCGGATGGCGGTCAAGTGCCTCTCCCGGAACATGGAGTCGGGTCCCGGGGAACACAGCGTATACGCGATCGCCTTCGGCCTCGAGACGCCCGTAGACCAGATTCATAGCCGGGCTACCGATGAAGCCAGCGACGAACAGGTTGTTCGGCTCGTTGAACAGTTCCGTAGGCGCTCCCACCTGCTGAAGGTTGTAGGGCCGCTGGTCGGAGACGGCTCGGAGTACTGCAACCCGGTCTCCGAGCGTCATCGCCTCCACCTGATCGTGAGTGACGTAGACGGTGGTGGTCTGAAGCCGGGCGTGGAGCCGCTCCAATTCGGCTCGCATCTGCACCCGGAGCTTGGCGTCCAGATTCGACAACGGCTCGTCCATCAGGAAAGCCGCGGGTTCACGGACGATCGCCCTACCCATGGCGACACGCTGTCGCTGACCACCGGAGAGCGCTCGGGGTTTGCGGTGAAGCAGGTCTCTGATTTCGAGGATCTCCGCGGCCTCGGTGACCCTGCGGTCTATCTCATCCTTTTTGAACTTCCGCAGCCTCAACCCGAAGGCCATGTTCTCGTAGACGCTCATGTGGGGATATAGGGCATAGTTCTGAAAAACCATGGCGATATCACGGTCCTTCGCAGGGACATCGTTGACTACGCGATCACCTATCCGCATCACACCTTCGGTAATCTCCTCCAGGCCGGCGATCATCCGCAACACGGTGGACTTGCCGCATCCTGAGGGACCGACGAGGACGAGGAACTCACCGTCGTCTATCTCTAGGTCGAGACCGCCAACGGCTCGGGTCCCGTCGCTGTAGACCTTGCCCAGTCCTCCCATCTCAATCCGAGCCATCTCCATCCTTCCCGAAGTCGCTCAAGTGGCGATGAAACTAGCGCGCCGAAAGCCCGGTCGCAGCCGACGGTCAGTCATGGGTGACCACAACACCTTCCCGAGCCGAAAGCGTGAGCCCCCCTCGAAAGACGTGGGATCTCTCCGGATCAGCGGATGACAGCGCCACCTTCCCCGAGCGGACCGCTACCTGAGCGGGCTCATCGGACATGTTCAGGGCCACGGTCACCGTCTCCTGGTCTGCCTCTCTGCGGTAGACGAGAACTGTGTCGTTCGACGCCGGATGCGTCAGATAGGACCCACGGCGGAGGGCAACGGAGCTTCTCCGGAGAGCGAGCAGGCGCCGATAGAGGTTCAACATTGAGCCAGCGTCGGCCAGTTCGGCTTCTACGTTCTTGGCTGCGTAGTCGGGCGCCACGGGAAGCCACGGCTCCGCCTGGCTGAATCCGGCGACCTTCGAGGCGTTCCACTGCATCGGCGTCCGGGCTCCGTCCCGGCTCAGATACGACACGTTGGCTCCCCAGGGATCCCGGGCGTGCTCGGATGGTATCTCCACTTCGGTCATGCCCAGCTCATCTCCGTAGTAGAGGAACGGGGTTCCCCTCATGGTTAGGAGCAGTACGGCCGCCAGCCGGGCGTTCTCCTCTCCGAGTCGCGTGGCCAACCGGATTTCGTCATGGTTGCCCAATGTCCAGTTCGTCCAGGCCCCCACCGGAATATTCCACAACACCTTCTCGATGGTGGCCCGCACGTGGACGGCATCCCATGGGGAGGCCATCAAATGGAAGTTGAAGGGCATGTGCATCTCGTCCTGGGACTCCCCGTAGTAGGAGGACCATTCCGGCAGGTCGAAGATGTGAACCTCTCCTACGGTCACCGGCGCCTGGGAATACGAGTCGACGAGTTTGCGCAAGGCTCGGTACACGTCGTGAATGTCTGGATGGCCGTAGTCGTAGAGATGAATGGACTGGTCGTACTCCCCCATGTCCTTCCACGGACGCGGGTGGTCGGGGGGTGCAGGAGGGTTGTCCCGCCCCATGGGATCTTTCATCATCTGATGGGCGGCGTCGATGCGGAACCCGTCGACACCCCGATCCAGCCAAAAGCGGGCCACCACCATCATCGCCTCCACCACCTCGTCGTTTCTCCAGTTGAGGTCGGGCTGGCTGGGAAGAAAAGTGTGGCGGTAGTACTGGCCGGTAGCCTCGTCGAAGGTCCAGGCGGGGCCGCCGAACACGCTCACCCAATTGTTGGGTGGTGAGCCGTCGGGTTTGGGATCTCGCCAGACGTACCAGTCACGCTTCGGGTTGGTGCGGGTCGAGCGCGACTCGATGAACCACGGGTGTTCGTCGGAGGTGTGGTTGGGGATGTAGTCGAAGATGACCTTCATACCCCGGGCGTGGGCTTGGTGGATCAACTCCTCCGCGGTGGCTAGGTCTCCGAACAGCGGGTCGACGTCGGTGTGGTCGGAGATGTCATATCCCCAGTCGCGCAGGGGGCTCCTGTAGAAGGGCGAGATCCAGAGGGCGTCGACACCCAGAGTCGACGATAGGTAGTCCAACTTGCTGATGATCCCCCTCAGGTCTCCGAAGCCGTCGTCGTTGCTGTCGAGAAAGCTGAGCGGGTATATCTGGTAGAAGGCAGCGTCGCGCCACCAGTCCGATCGAGGTGTCGGGTAGGAAACCATGGTCGGCCACATTAGAGGCCGCTCCGGCTATTGACTTCATGTTCGAAAAGTCTTCGGTAGGGTTCTCTGCACCTTCCCGGTGGGACGTGCCACCAGCACGACACCCACCTCGAGACAGGTAACCACGAGGCAACTAGAGAGGAATCGAATGAGGAAGACAAGACGACCCAGATGGATCTGGATTGTCGCCATGCTGTCAGCCCTGGCGCTGGTCACCGCGGCCTGCGCCCAGGCCGAGGACGGCGGGGCGACCACGACCCAGGCGCCAACACCGGCCCCGACGCAGGGAGGCGGCGGTGACACCGGTGACGCCGGTGACGCCGAGGAGCCCGCGGACGCAGGTGACAGCCTCGCCGGCACAACGGTCACCATCTTCGGCCCAGAGAGCTCAGATGAAGAGGCGGGCTCCTTCCAGGACGCCCTCGACGTCTTCGCCGAGAGGACGGGGATCAACGTCGAGTACACCGGCGCCCGGGACTTCTCCGATCAGATCAACGCCCAGGCCGCGGGTGGAAACCCGCCCGACATCGCCATCATCCCCCAGCCGGGCAAGGTGGCTGACTTCGCCCGTCAAGGGTTCATCCTTCCCCTCCCCGACGACGTCGTGGAGGTGCTAGAGGCGAACTGGGACCCGGCGTGGGTTTCGTTCGGCAACGTTGACGGCACCCAGTACGGAGTGATGAACAAGTCTGACATCAAGTCGCTGGTCTGGTACAACGTCGCCGAGTTTGAGGCTGGTGGTTACGAGGTTCCCCAGACCTGGGACGATCTCAAGGCCCTGACTGACCAGATGGTCGCCGACGGCAAGACCCCGTGGTGTGTGGGCATCGAGTCCGGTCCCGCCACCGGCTGGCCCTTCACCGACTGGGTGGAGGACCTGATGCTCCGGTTCTACAGTGCCGACGTCTACGACCAGTGGGTCAACCACGAGATCCCCTTCAACGACGACCGCGTCGTGGCGATCTTCGAAGAAGTGGCCAGCGTTTGGAACACCCCGGGAGCGGTGTACGCCGCCGGTGGCTCCATAGCTGCCACCCCCTTCGGTGACAACGGTCAGCCCCTGGCTGAAGGGCTCTGCCTGATGCACCGCCAGGCCTCGTTCTTCTCGGCGTTCCTTCCCGAAGGCACACCGACCGGCCCCGAAGGGGTGGTCAACGTGTTCTTCTTCCCGCCGGGCCCGAACGGCACCCGGCCGGTCCTCGGTGGAGGAACGGTTCCCGTCGCCTTCAGGGACGCCCCTGAGGTCTGGGAAGTGATGAAGTACCTGGCCAGCGCGGAGTACGCCAACGTTCGAGCTGTTGCTCAGAGCGAGCGAAAGGGTGGCGCCCTGTCCGGGTTCCTCTCGGCCAACAAGAACGTCGACCTGTCCAACTGGCTACCCCTCGAGCAGAGCATGATCCAGATCATGCAGACCGCCGAGATCCTGCGTTTCGACGGTTCTGACCTGATGCCCGCCGCTGTAGGTGCGGGAACCTTCTGGACCGAAGGGACCAGTTTCGTCAACGGCGAGAAGACAGCCCAAGAGGCTGCAGATGCGATCGAGGCTTCCTGGCCTTCGTCGTAACTAGCAACTGAGCTGACTAACTAAACACAGGACCGGCCCACCAAGTGGGCCGGTCCTGTGTTACTTTGCCTCGAACCCGGGAAGACTGACCGAGGCATATCAGGATGGACCAACTCATATCGACCGTCGTTGGAATTGTCCTCGCTATCGGTCTCAGCGCGGCCGTGTTCATCGGCGTGAACAAACTTTTCGACCTGGCCGAGGTTCGATTCCCCGTTTTCAACGCGGCGGTCTTCGGAATCGGAGTACTGATCGTCTTCGGTCTGCTGTGGGGTAACCGCCTCATCGTTTCCCCGGTTCTTGTGGTCGGTATCGCCACCGCGGTGGGCGCCGCCACCGGGGCCACCCTGGGCCTGCTGCGCCGACCCGGGGCACGCCTGGCCGCTGGGATCGCTGGGGGCCTGATTCTCGGTCTGCTCCTGGGATCGGCCATTCGTAGTATCACCTGGCCCGCGATCCGCGTGGTGCCCGCTCTCGTGGGCCTCGCCGCCGGGGTTGTAGCCGGTGTCGTCTCCTGGCTACTCGCCGGACGCCGCCACCGACCTGCCACCATGTTGCTCTTCTGGCTCGCTCTGGGGTGGCTCTTCGGAGCATGGCTGGCTGCCGACTTCACCGGCAGCAAGACCCAGGTCCTGGTCGCTGGGGCCGTCCTGGGGATTTTGGCCGGGGCTTGGACGGGTTCGGTTCCATACCCCTCCGAGACCACCCGAGCCAGCATCGCCTCGGAGAGTCGCAAGTTCATCTTCCTCGGGCCCGCTCTCTTCTTCATCTTTGCCACCCTGGTGCTCCCCCTGGCCCGAACCATCTGGCTGAGTTTCCTCACCGGGCGTGTCACCGAGCTTCATTGGGCAGGCCTCCAGAACTACGTCGACGTCTTCACCGACCCCGGAATCATCGACGTTTCCAACTGGACGAGCCTCTTTTCCAGCCGTCTCCTATGGACGGCTGGAATCTTTGCCGTGCTTGGAATCGGAATCGCCCTATGGCAGGGACGAGAGAGCGGTTCGGGGACCGGAGCCGGGTTTCAGCTCAACGCAGCCACGACCCTCACCCTCGGCGGTGCCATAACCCTGGCCGGCTTCGCCATCTTCGTGGTGATCCGAGGAACCATCGCCAACAACCTGTGGTGGATATTCGCCGTCACCCTGTTCTCGGTTTCGGTGGGTCTGGCCGTGGCTGTTCTTGCTGATCGCGCCGGCGGAGAAAACATCGCCAAATCCCTGATCTTTCTTCCCATGTCGATCTCTTTCGTCGGCGCCTCCATCATCTGGCGAGGGCCCATGTACATCGCCCGGCCGCCCCAGGGAGACCAGACGGGGCTGATAAACGCACTTTGGGTCAAGATCGGGATGTGGAGTCATACTCAAACCCCGCGACTCGTCATCGCCGCCGTCCTCGGCGCGATTGTCCTGGGACTTCTCTATCTCGCCTGGCGGGGACATCAAGCCAAGTCCAACGGGCTGACCGCCGGATCTCTGGCCTCGACGATCCCTCTCCTCTGGCTGATCTACCGCTTCCTCGGTCCTGGCTTAGGTGGGGTAAAGATCAATGAGGTCAACGGGCAGTTGATCGCCGACCCGATCCTGTTTCTCTCCACGCCACCGTGGAACAACTGGTGGATGATGGTGGTTCTCATCTGGATTCAAACGGGGTTCGCCATGGTGATCTTCTCGGCGGCCATCAAGGCGGTCCCTGAAGAACTGCTCGAAGCCGCCCGCATCGATGGAGCCACCGAGTCGCAAACCTTCTGGCGGGTGACAGTACCCCAGATCTTCCCCACAATCGGGGTGGTGACCACAACACTCATAGTGACCGTCCTCAAGGTGTTCGACATCCCCAAGGTGATGACCAACGGTAATTTCGACACCCAGGTGCTGGCCAACGAGATGTGGCAGCGGGCCTTTACTGAACTCAACTTCGGCCTGGGCTCGGCCCTAGCCGTGATCCTCTTCCTGGGGGTCTTGCCGATCATGTTCATCAACATCCGGCGCATGCAGAAGGAGCGACTTGGATGACCGCGGTAGCCGAAACCACCTCAGCTCGTCCCCTCGGCAAGCGCATTTACACCTTCCTTCGCGCCCTCCCCACCTGGGTTCTGTGGATGCTGGTCGTCGTCTGGACCCTTCCGACCTTCGGCCTCTTCGTCAGCTCCTTCCGCACCAGGGACGCCCAGCGGGCGAGCGGCTGGTGGCTGGCCCTTCAGGACGGCGCGCGTGGATTCGACTTCCCCACCCTGGAGAACTACCGGGCGGTACTCGGCGCCGAGGCCACCGGAGGACTGGCCCCAGCCCTGCTCAACTCAGCTTCGATCGCCATTGTGTCCACGGTGATACCCATCGCCATCGCCGCCTTCGCCGCGTATGCCTTTGCTTGGATCGAGTTCAAGGGTCGAGAGTGGCTTTTCATTGCCACCGTGGCTCTGCTGGCGGTTCCGACGCAGACCTCCCTCATCCCTCTGCTTCAGGCCTACGCCTCCGGAGTCCACTGGACGGTCCCCTTTATCCAGAAGACGATCACCTTGATGCCCGATGCCGATCTTGCCGGGACGATCCCGGCGGTGTGGCTCACCCACACCGGTTTCGCGCTTCCCTTCGCCATCTTCCTGCTGCACAACTACATGGCCGGCTTGCCCAAGGACATCTTCGAATCCGCGTACATCGACGGGGCAGACCACTTCAAGATCTTCTGGCGCCTGGTGGTTCCCCTGTCGTTCCCAGTGCTTGCCGCCTTCGCCATCTTCCAGTTCCTCTGGACCTGGAACGATTATCTGATAGCTCTGACCATGATCGGAGGACAACGAGATGCTCTCCCGGCCACCGTCACCATCGCATCCCTTGCAGGAGAGTTCGGGCTGAGGGAGCATCTCCTAACGGCTGGAGCCTTCGTGCTCACCGTCGTGCCCCTGGTCGTCTTCTTCGCCCTTCAGAAGTTCTTCGTCAGGGGCGTAACCGCGGGTTCTGTGAAGGGCTAGATCCACACTTGAGACATGTAGAGGTCGTGGGCCTACGGGCTTTAGTGTTCGCCACCGCGGTGGCCGTCGGGGTAGCGGCCCACCGGTCCATCAACGAGGAGAGACCGGTCCACCTCAGTGAGGTGCTCTGAGCCCTCCGACTAGTCGAGGGGAAACCCGGGGAAGTCCCCTTCCACCCAGGATTCGAAGGCTTCCTCGTTGGGAACGTCGGCACCTCGTCGCGACGCCAGCTCCATGCGGTGGTGAAGGAAGTCGCAGTATCCCTGGATCGGATCGATGCCCGGCCGCACCTTCTCGATGCGCTCGATCATCGGCTGGAAGGAGTCGTTCAACCAGCGGAAGGTGCCCACCGTCTTCGCCGTCTCGGAGGTCTGACCGTGTCTGGCTAAGTAGTAGCTGAGATCTCCCAGGATCACCCTCGCCTGGTTCTCGGAGGCTTCGATTCCGGTCAGCTCCCTGAGCCGGTCGGAGTTGAACGTCCGACCGCCCACCCGGGTGCGCATCCTGACCAGGTCGCCGCCCTCCACTGGGTCCAGGTCGATGTCATCGACGGAGAATCCGAGATCGTGAAGGCGTCTGATCCGCTCCCGGATCCGGTACCGCTCGTCTCGGCCGATGATCAGCTCCTCGTTGAGTTCACTCCACAGCGCGGTGTAGCGGCCGGCGACGTCCTCGCCCAGCGACAGATCGGCTTCGTAGATCGTCACGCCGCTCATCGCGGCGATGTCCCCCATCTCCCCGGCCAGGTTCTCCTTCATGACCTCCAGGTCGGCCGCACGCTGGCCATCGCTCAAAGATCCGTGCATCTCCGAGGTCTCAGCGTCCACCATGATCGCTTCGATCGCCCCGGCGTCGTAGCGGTAGAGCAGATTGGAGAGGGAGCAGTCGCCCCAGTAGCAGCCGGCCAGGTGAAGCTCCACCAGAAGCCCTGCTACGGCGTCCAGCAGCTGGTTCCGGCGGGCTCCGAACCCGGGCCCTGCCAGGAGGTTCCTGTAGGGGAAGGCATGCCTCACATAGCGTGTCACCACTGCGGCGGCCCCTTCGACCCGGGGGTCGAGCCATCCCCTTTCCACCAGTCCCACAGGCTCCACGACTCGGCTAGTGACCTTCCTCAACGCCCGGAGGATCTTGTATTCGTTTCTCGCCAGCGGGAGGGACAGCTCCTTCACCGCGTAGACCCCCTCTTCGTAGGCAACGAAGACCACGGGATGTCTGTGGATGCCGGTGGGCATCTCGACGAGCCTCTCGTGGTCCCACTCCTCCACGGGCTGCTCCCACGGGAGGTCGAGAAAGTCGGGATGGCCAGGGTTGATCTGGAGCTTCGGAGTGGCCATCAGCCCGCCGCCTCGGCGGCGAGGAGGAGAGCTCCCGCCAGCCCCGACCGATCACCGAGGGAGGGAGCCACCACGAAGCCGGGCTCGTCGTGTTCAGGGATCCCCGGGTAACCCGCCAGACTGCCGGCCAGTCCGGCGGCGAGCGCCTCGTGAAACCCGTCGATTTTGCTGACTCCTCCCCCGACGATCATCCGCTGGGGAGCGAGGGTGTAGACCATCCCCCGTAGTCCCTGAGCCAGGTAGAAGACCACTAAGTCGAGGACTCGGGCCCTATCCCACGACTCGACCGGGCCGAAACGGTCCTCGAGGGCGGGTCCAGAGGCCATACCTTCCAGGCACCCACCGTGGAAGGGGCAGCGCCCCGAGTAGTCATCGTCTCGGTGGCGCTCCACCACGAGGTGCCCCATCTCAGTATGACCGAGCCCGGCCAGCGTCTCGCCCCCTACAACCGCCCCCCCACCGATGCCGGTACCCACGGTCACGTAAACGAAGTGGCTCAAGCCCAGGGCAGCACCCCAACGGCCCTCCCCGAGGGCAGCTCCATTGACGTCGGTGTCGATGCCGACAGGAACTCCCAAGGCGGCTTCCAACCTTTTCCGAACCGGAGTGCCGCTCCAGCCGGGCTTGGGTGTGCTGGTGATGGTCCCGAAGTCCGGGTGAGCCCGGCGGAGCTCCACAGGCCCGAAGGTCGCCACGCCTACAGAGTCAACCGCCTTCTGGTCCAGGATGGCAACGACGCGGCTCAGGGTCGTGTCGGGGTCGGTGGTCTCGATCCGTTCCACCGGAGACAGGTCGTCGTGACCCATCCCCACCGCGACAAGGGTCTTTGTACCTCCCAACTCGACTGCTCCGTAGCTTGCCATTCTCAACCAGTTCCGAAGGGCCCTGGGTGCGACACAGGGCCGAGATGGCGGCGTTCTTCAAACTGGTTCATAGTTGGATCATCAAAGCAGGGTATGCCCAAAGAGAGGGAGCGGATCTCTGGCGAGGCTCCAGGCTCCTGGTCAGCTACGGTCTAATCCTCGGTCCCTGCCGCTAAGTACGCAACCGTTAGGTGGCCCGTAATGAGCACCCACGACCCCGCCTCCAACCAGCTTGTCGCCCTCAACGCCGACATCGTCGGCTACTCCCGACTCATGGCCGACGACTTCGAGGCGACCACCGAAAAGGTCAACTCCTACCACCATCTGGTCCAGAGTGAGGTAGCCCAGGCCGGAGGGACCCTGGTCAACTTCGTGGGCGACAACTTCATGGCCGTGTTCGATGTCGCCACGGAAGCGATGCGGGCGGCGATCGGGATCACCAAGCTGATCGAAGACGACAATCAGGACCCGCCCGAACACAAGAAGGTCAGGTTTCGCATGGGGATGGACAGAGGCGAGGTGTTCGTCTCCGGTGACGGGTCCTACTTCGGCGAGGCTCTCAACATCGCCGCCCGTATTCAGGCGATCGCCCCGCCCGGCGGCATCAGCGTCTCCGGCCACGTCTACCGGGATCTCGATGAGCCGGCGCTCCGCTTCCGCGCCAAAGGTCGCCAGCACTTGAAGAACATCCCGGAAAGGGTCGAGGTGTACGAGTTCGCCGACCTCCCCGCGGACGAACTCAGGCTGCATCGCCGGGAATCACTGCGTCTAGAGGCTCCCAGCATCGCCATCCTGCCACCCCACGTCGAAAGCGTCGATGACTCGGTCCGCGGGCTTGCCGGACTCATACGATCCGACCTGATCCACAAGCTTGCCCAGAACCCCCAACTGAGAGTCATCGATGTTGGTGTCAGCGGCCAATCCCCGGGCTCCAGTGGCGCCCCATACATACTGGAGTCCGGTATTCACCAGGTGGGCACCCACGTACGGATCTACGTCAAACTCATGGAGGTCTCCACCCTCAATGTGGTCTACACCGACCGGTGGGATTCCTCCACCGAGGAGCTACTCGCGCTGTCCGACACCGTCACGGACCACGTCGCCCGGGCCCTGGAAATCGAGCTGATTATCGGGGAGACCGGCCAGTTCTATGAAGAACTCGGTGATCCTGCGGCCCTCGACGCCATCTTTCAGGGCTGGTATCACCTCAGCGCCGGCACGGAAGCCGACTGGCTCCGTGCGGTGGAGCTATTTGACACAGTCGTCCAAACCCACCCGGACTCGCCGATTGGACATGGCCTCAGCGCCTTCGCCCACTGGGCCGGTGTTGCCGAGGGCGCCGCCCAGGACCCGGCACGGCACCTCTCCCTCGCCCGGGCAGAAGCGATGAAGACACTCGACATCGGTGACCCCACGGGCCTGGGTCATATGGTCCTGGGAGCGATACTCCTCGCAGAAGGCGATGCCGCCCGGGCTGTGGAGCTTGTGGAGACGGCTGTAATAACCAGGCCCACCTGTGACGTCACCTTCGCCGTGGAGGGGAGCATCATGAGGTATCTGGGGGGAATGGGAAAAGTCGGTGGGCCTTCTCGACAAGGCGATGCGCCTTAGCGCCGTAAACAAGCCTTGGTACCCGACGGTTCAGGCGTGTGCTCTGTACATCGGAGGCCGAGTCGACCAGGCAGCGGCCACCGCCGAGGAAGTGCTCGAGCACCAACCTCACAACCTCGAGGCCCTGCTGGTACTGGCGGCTGCCCAGCAGGAACTCGGCCTAGAACGGAGGGCTCGGGCGACGGCGGAGATCATACGCGAGAGGTTCCCTGGCCTGGACGTGGACGGCTGGCTGGCCTCCAACCCCTATCAGGACAACAGCCTGGTGGAGAGATGGCGCTCGGACCTTGCCTCTTTAGGGGTCATCGAGGGAGCCTCCGGCTAGCGGTCCCGCAGCGCCCGGCGCATGATCTTCCCGGTGGTCGTGCGGGGCAAATCATCGACAAACTCAACCCTCCGGGGCACCTCGTGGGCAGCCAGGCGGGTCCGCACATGCTGTTGAAGCTGGGCCGCCAGGTCTGGTGAGGGTTCGAAGCCTGACCTCAGAACCACGAACGCCGCCGGGACCTCCCCCCTGAGTTCGTCCGGAACCCCTACTACGGCGCACAGCGCCACCGCAGGATGGCCCATGAGCGACTCCTCTATCTCGCCGGGACCGATCCGGTAGCCCATGGACATGATCACGTCGTCTTTGCGGCTCTTGAACCACAGATAGCCATCCTCGTCCTCCACGCCGAGATCACCGGTAAGAAGCCAACCCTTCCGGTATTTCTCCTCGGTGCCGTCGGGGCGGTTCCAGTACTCCAGCATCATCACCGGATCGGGTGCACGCACGCAGATCTCCCCCACCCTTCCGATCAGCCTGTTGCCCTCGTCGTCCTGGACCTGGATGTCATGGCCCGGGATAGCCCGTCCCATTGAACCCGGACGTACCGGCCACAGCGACGAACAGTTGCCCACGACCAGGTTGCACTCGGTCTGCCCGTACCCCTCGTTGATCCGCGCCCCCAGGTGCTCGTTCCCCCAAGACAGCATCTCCTCTCCCAGCGCCTCACCTCCGGTGAAGACGGCCCGCAGCACCAGGTCCTCCGCTCGGGACACGCCGACGGCCCTCATCATCTTCAGTGCTGTCGGGGGGAGGAAGCTGAGGGTCACCCTGTGATCAGCCATCAGGTCTGCTGCCCACTCCGGGTCGAAGTCGTGGTCGGCGGTGACGACCGTCATCCCGAAGTACCAGGCGGGGACCAGCACGTCCATGAGGCCCCCTATCCAGGCCCAGTCGGCGGGAGTCCAAATGATGTCGTGCCGCTCGTCGACGGGGCCACGGTCGGGAAGGGTCGCTAGGTCGGCCCGCCCTTCGGGGGGCGCGTCGGCGAACTCGTAGTAGCACTCGAACCCGGGGAGGTGCCCGAACAGCGAGCGATGAGCGTGGAGTGCTCCCTTGGGAGGCCCGGTAGTCCCCGAGGTGTAGATCAGATAGGCCGGGTCCTCGGAATCCGTGTCGACCGCGGCGAACTCTCCTCGGACCGCAGCCAATCTCTCCTCCATCGTCTCGCCGGTGATCAGCAGCGGCAGGTCGGGTGCGGCCTCACGGACCTTTTCGAAGTTGTCGGGGCTGACGATCACGAGCTTCGCCTCCGAGTCCGACAGGCGGTAGCCCAGGGCGTCGGGGCCGAACAGGCTGGCTAGGGGAAGCGACACCGCCCCCAGTTTCCAGATGGCGAGGTGGGCAATGCCGGTCTCCAGGGACTGGGGGACGACAACTCCTACCCGGTCGCCGCGGCCGATCCCCATCCCGGTAAGCAAGCCCGCTAGGCGGTCGGAGAGCCGGGCCAGCTCACCGAAGCTCACTGTCCGCGACCTGCTCTCCGAGTCGACAGCGATCAGGGCAGTCCGGTTGGGCTCATGGGCATCAGCACAGGCGACACCCATGTTGAAGCGGTCCGGTATTTGCCAGGTGAACCGGCGGCGTAGCGCTTCGTAGGACAGATCGGGCGTCGACATAGTCGGCAAAGTTACCTGCCACCCTTACCCTGTCGGCGTGCCGAAACGCCCTCCGCTGACCTTCATCTTCACCGTCACCCTGACCGGCATCCTCTCCAACACCCTGGTCACCCCCGCCATCCCCGACATCCTCGCAGACTTCAAGGTGAGTGCGGCCCGGGCAGGTCTGCTGGTGGCCGCCGGGTCGGTAGCAGGCGTGGTGGTAGCTCCGGTCGCCGGTATCCTCGCCGATCGGTTCGGACGGCGGATAATCCTCACCTCGTCCCTGGCTGTCTTCGGAGTCTTCGGTGGCCTAGCTGCCCTCTCCCCCACCTTCGAGATCCTGCTTTTAGCCCGTTTCCTCCAGGGGATGGGGTCGGCAGGTCTGGTCAACTTGGCTGTGGTCTTGATCGGAGATCACTGGAGCGGATTGGAACGTACCCGGCTGGTGGGTAGAAACACCGCGGTTCTGACCGTGGGACTGGCCGCCATACCTCTGATCTCAGGGCTGGTCACCCAGGCCGCTGGATGGAGAGTGACCTTCGCCCTCTACACGATCGCCCTTGGTACCGCGGCGGTCGCCTGGATGGTCCTCGACGGCAGAAGGCCCGAAAGCCTCCCTCCCCTCAAGGCCCAACTGGGCGAGGCCCTCGTGGTGGTGCGACAGCCACTACCGCTGGCGACGATCATCGGCGGCTTCCTCGCCTTTACCCTGATCTTCGCGGTCTTTCTCACTGTCTTCCCTGTCCACCTCGCCGGCCAGTTCGGCCTCGAAGCGGGGATGCGGGGGTTCATGATCTCCATCCCTGCGCTCACCTCCACCCTCGCCGCCTACAACCTGGGACGGATCAGGGCGGCCATCAGCGCCCGCACAACGGTGATCCTCGCCTCGGTCGGCATGGGTACCGCCTTCCTGATCTTGGGGATGACCAGCTCCCTCCTCGTGGCTGCCGCCGCCGCCCTCCTCTACGGGGCGACGTCGGGGTCGCTGGTGCCCACCCTCCAGGACCTGAACATCAGCGGCTCTCCCGACGAGCACCGGGCGGCGGTGGTGGCAGTCTTCGTGAGTGCTGCTCGGCTGGGCCAGACGGTAGGACCCCTGCTCGCCGGGCTCGTCGTTGGCGTTGCGGGCACAGCGGGCACCATCACCGCTGGCTCGGCGGCGGCTCTGCTTCTCCTGGCTCTCGGTGTCTACGGTCCTTTCCCCAGGGTTAGCGAAGTCACCGAACCTCACAGAGGTTGAGGGCCGGGGTGCAACCTTTCGGGAGACGGTGGGGTTCTACCCTGGGATGAAGACACCCTTGAGGGACACGATCAAAGAGCCGAAACTCCCGGAGGATCTCCTCGAGACTCTCTGCCGCGACCTGGCCTCCGATCTCGACGCGGCCTTCCCCGCCCTGGTCGAGGCTCTCCAGCACGACCTGTTCTCGGGGCTTCGCCGCCTCCACCCCAACGATGCCGAAGACCTCACCCAGGAGTCCTTCATCCGCGCCTACCGTGCCCTGAAGACCTACGACCCCGAGCGTATCCGGCAGCTCAAACTGCGGAGCTGGATGTGGACCATCGCCCTCAACCTGGGACGCAACAGGGCACGGAACCGAACCCGACGTCCCATCCCTGTCCCCCTGGAAGACCGCCACGGGAAAGTCGACCCTGAGCCTCCCGACGGTGAGGCTTGGGACCGAAGACTGGCTGTGCTGTCTTCCCCCCAGCGGCGGGCCATCATCCTTCGCTATGTGGTGGGGATGTCCGGAGCCGAGATAGCCGAAGCGCTGGGACGCCCTGAAGGCACAGTGAAGGCGGATCTGCACCGGGGCCTTCGACGTCTGCGCACGATTCTCGAGGAGGAAGGATGAGACTCGAAGATCAGCTCACCCGCCTGGGAGTGCAAGCTCCTGAAACGGTGAAGGAAGGGGTGCTTTTGGGCACCGGGTTGGCCGACGGTTACCGCCCCTTCAACAGTCCCATCGGAGCGGTGATCGTCACCTTCAACACCGAAGGTGTCTCTTCGGTGGACCTGGCTGACGAAGACGCACCTCGGAGGTTCCTGGACCGGTTCGGCCGGCCGCTCATCCCCTCCGACCCGCCGCCTGGCTGGGAGACTCTCATCCAAAACGCCATCGAGCGGGGCGCGCCCGGAAGGCTTCCCGTGGATCTCCGCTCGGTCACCGACTTCCAGCATCGTGTTCTTTCCCAGGCTGCCCGCATCCCCAAGGGGCAGGTGCGCCCCTATCTGTGGCTGGCCCACCGGGTGGGACGGCCCCACGCTGTGCGGGCAGTGGGATCAACGATGGCCAGGAACCCGATCCCCCTCATCATCCCCTGCCATCGGGTGGTGCGCTCGGACGGCCGGATCGGTGCATACTCGCTGGGCGGCCCCCACAACAAGGTCCGACTTCTGCGGTCCGAAGGAACGAATCCCGAGTGGCTCGAGGACCTAGCCCGGCGGGGGGTGCGTTATGTCGGATCCGACACCACAGGGATCTTCTGTCACCCCACCTGCGCTAATGCCCGCCACATCACCGACCGGCACCGACACGAGTTCCGCACCCGCTCCGAGGCGGAACAAGCCGGCTACCGGTCGTGCGAAGTGTGCCAGCCGGTGTAAGTCCGCCTCAGCCCAGGCTGGCTACTCCGTCCCGAGGTACCTGTTGATCTTGTCCTGAGCAGCCTCCATCACCTCTGCCTGGAGGACACCCAGGGCCCGGGCGATAGCCAGCTCCTCGCCGATCTCCGGTTTCGGAGGATCGATAGGGTTGCGCCGCGCCGTTCCCACTGCTTCGAAGTGGTCACCCCGCAGGTTCAGTACCGCCGTGGCGATGGTGTTGGTGTCGTCCTCTTCGACATGGATGTCGATGGTGATGTCCTTTTCCATGGGGCCTTCCTCCTGTTAACCCGATTGTCCCCCGTTCGGGCCCACCCGTAAAGGGCCGTTAGCCCCCAATTCTGGTCGTGTACGAGCGTCCCGGACAGGCGGGCTGTTGAGTTCAGATCGCGTATCCGGAAAGGATTCGGGCGTAGGAGGCGGCGTTGGAGAAGGTCCCTGAAGATCCGGAGGCATTGATCTTCACCGCGCCGCAGGGCAGCCCGCTGCGCTACTCGAACTTTCGAAGAGCAGTCTGGGATCCAGCTCGCAGCAGAGCCGGAGAGGAGTTGGAGACATCACCCCCCACCACCTTCGTCACACGTGCGCATCGTTGATGCGTGCCGCCGGCGCCGACGTAAAAGCGATCCAACAGCAGCTCGGACATCGCAACGCTTCGGTGACTTTGGACACATACACCCACCTTTTCGAGGGTGACCTCGATGAGGTTATGAAGCGTCTCGACCTTGCCTCCGCCAACATTTCGCGTCCTGAGCGCGTCCTGGGGGAGGTCATCGACCTCCCGCCACCTTCAGAAGAAGCCTCTGACCAGCGACGTCGCTTGTGGGCCCGGCAGGACTTGAACCTGCAGCCAACGGATTATGAGTCCGCTGCTCTGACCGATTGAGCTACGGGCCCGCAGGCCTGAGGATACGACCCCACGCCTTCCAATCCCATATGGACCGGTCATAGCTCCTCCAGCCGTCCGACCGAGGCCCAGAAATCGAGCATTGTCGGTCCCACTGGGCGGTTTTGCCGACTGGATGTCGGCCAGTTCACAGTGCCAGAATCTCCGCCCGAGGTGGTGGGAGGGTTCGGGTGCTCACCGGGTCCCCAGGTCCCTGAACCCTCCGCCGCCAATCACCGGCAGTGCCGCTTGGGACTCTCGTCCGCAACTCACTCAGCCTCCTGCCGCAATCCTCGACGCCATGCCTCGCCAGCCATCAAGAGGTGGACAGTCCCGGCTCTTCCGTCGGGCCCAAACGCTGGGCCAGTTCGGTCGACCCTTCTATGTCGGCGAAGAGGAAGGTGCTGGTGTCGGTGGGGAACACGCCTCCCAACTGCCGAAACCAGTCGGGCATCCCGGCCCGAAACGTGCCGTGTTGACCCGGACGATCGAATACCTGTCAGATCAGGCGACGCGCGCCCCCCTGAACTTGATATGTTCCAGGGGTTCGGCCAGCAAGAGAGAGGAGTTCCATGAGAGTCTCAATGACAGTGAACGGACGGGAAGTATCGGCCGACGTCGAGCCCCGTACCCTCCTGGTCCACTTCCTGCGCGAGGAGTTGCGACTCACCGGAACCCACGTGGGATGTGAGACCGGCTACTGCGGTGCGTGCACGATTCATGTCGACGGGAAACCCGTCAAGTCGTGCACCATGCTCGCCGTCCAGGCCGAGGGCGCCAGCATCACGACCATCGAGGGTCTGGCCGCCAACGGAGACCTCCACCCCGTGCAGGAGGGCTTCTGGGAACGCCACGGCCTTCAGTGCGGATACTGCACGCCAGGCATGATCATGTCGGCAACGGCACTGCTCGAGGCCAACCCCAACCCGTCTGAGGAAGAGATTCGACACGGCATCGAGGGAAACCTCTGCCGGTGCACCGGATACCACAACATCGTGCGTGCCATCGAGTACGCCGGAGCGAGAGTGCGCGGTGAAGAGCCACCGCCCCCGGACTGGGAGGGAGGTAGCTGATGGTCACCACGACAAGTGCGCTAGGAGGCGCAGTACGACGTCGAGAGGATCCCGCCCTGATCCAGGGCACCGGGACCTATGTGGACGACCTGACGCCCCATGGCACCGCCTACGTGGCCTTCGTCCGCAGCCCCTACGCCCATGCCAAGATCGTATCCGTCGAGACCGGCGCCGCCGAGGCGGCCGAAGGAGTCGTCGCGGTCTACACCCACGACGATGTGGCCCAACTGGGCAACCTCATCGCCCAGGTAGTCATCGCCAAGGCGCGGCCGCTCCTCGCCGGGGATGAGGTCAATCATGTCGGAGAGGCGGTGGCCATGGTGGTCGCCGAGACTCCCTATCAGGCCCGTGACGCTGCTGACCTCGTCGAGGTCGAGTACGCCCCTCTCCCCGCGGTCATCGACCTGAAGGAGGCGGTCAAAGACGAAAACCTCGTCCACGACGACCTGGAGTCCAACGTGATCCTCGCCTGGGAGGCCGGACCCTGGGGCGACGAAGAGGGCATCGCCAAGACCAAGGAGACCATTGCCGAGGCGAAGGAGCGGGACGACACGGTCACGGTATCCATCGAGGCGGTGAACCAGCGTCTGATCCCCACTCCAATCGAGCCCCGATCGGTCGTGGTCGAGTGGAATCCCGGCTACCAGCGGTTCCGTGTCCACTCCACCACTCAGGTGGCGCACGCCCTCATGGGGGCGATCAAGACCACCTTTGGTCTAGATGCCACCCAAGTTCACGTGACGGCGCCCGAGGTCGGTGGCGGATTCGGGATGAAGCTCAACGTTTACAACGACGAGATCCTGTGCTGTTTCGCTGCCCAGAAGCTGGGACGACCGGTGAAGTGGACGGAGACCCGTCGCGAAGCGGCCTACTCCTCGATCCATGGGAGGGGATGGGTCGGCACGGCGAGCATCACCGGCACCAGGGACGGAGAGATCCTCGGCTACGAGCTGGACGCGATCGCCGACATGGGCGCCTACGAGCAGAACTTCACCGCGGCCATCCCCTTCCTGGGTCTGTTCGTCGGTTCGGGCCAGTACAAGTTCCCCACCCACTGGAAGGCGACCTGCGTGTTCACCAACACGATGACAACCGACGCCTACCGGGGGGCGGGACGTCCGGAAGCGGCCTACTACCTGGAACGGGCCATCGACGCCTACGCCCGGGAGATCGGGGTGGACCCGATTGACGTGCGGAGGAAGAACTTCCTGCCGAAGTTCGAAGAGGCGACGGTCTCGCCTATCGGGTTCGCCATCGACACCGGTGACTACACCACCAACCTCGACAAGTTGGTCGA
Organism: Acidimicrobiia bacterium; assembly: GCA_046756405.1. Taxonomy (GTDB): domain Bacteria; phylum Actinomycetota; class Acidimicrobiia; order Spongiisociales; family ZC4RG35; genus JBHHWH01. The sequence continues at coordinate 22,138 of JBHHWH010000034.1, forward strand.
GGTGGTCGACTACGAAGCCCTCAAAGCGGAGCGAGACGCTGCCCGTGCCGAAGGGCGATACGTCGGCATCGGCGTGAGCACCTACTGCGAGGTGTGTGGCTTCGCACCTACGGCCCTGTCGGAGCTGGGTTTCTCGTGGGCCACCTACGGACTGCCTGCGGGCTTCTACGGCACCGGCTTGGTGAGGGTCAACCCCGACGCCTCGGTTACGGTGGTCACCGGCACCGGTCCCAGCGGCCAGGGGCATCAGACCACCTGGGCTCAGATCGTCTCCGACCGCCTCGGCATTCCGGTGGAGAGGATCCGGGTGGTCCACGGCGACACCGAAGAGTCCCCGATGGGAATCGGAACCTTCGGGAGCCGCTCCGCCGCGGTGGATGGCAGCGCCACCTTCGAGGCCGCCGAGCGGGTAGCCGCCAAGGCCAAGAAGATTGCAGCTCATCTGCTCGAAGCCTCCGCCGAGGACATCGAACTCGATGCCGACGGGGCCTACGTGTTGGGATCCCCCGACAGCAAAATCGACTGGGGCGAGATCGCCGCCGCTGCCTACCTTCCCTACAAGCTCGGCGAGTCTGAGCTGGAAGGCGGACTCGAGTCGCATGTGATCTTCGACCCGCCCAACGCCACCTGGCCCTTCGGCTCGCATCTGGCGATGGTCGAAGTCGATCCGGAGACCGGCGACGTCAAGATCCTCAGGTACGTGACCGTCGACGACTGCGGCAACGTCATCAACCCGATGATCGTCGCCGGTCAGATCCACGGTGGGGTGGCCCAGGGGGTCGGTCAGGCCATGTTCGAGAACGCGGTGTACGACGAGGACGGCAACCTGGTCACAGGTTCGCTGCTCGACTACCCGCTACCCACTGCGGCCGACGTGCCGGCGTTTGAACTGCACTCCACGGTTACCCCCACCAACATCAACCCGATGGGAGTGAAGGGTATCGGCGAGGCGGGCACCATCGGCTCGGCACAGACGATCGTCAACGCGGTAGTCGACGCGCTCTCCCCCCTCGGGGTGAAACACATCGACATGCCGCTGCGGCCGAGACGGGTATGGGAAGCTATCCAGGAAGCGAGGGGATGACATGTATCCACGCAAGTTCGATTACGTAGCCCCTACCTCCCTGGAGGAGGCCTTCGGCGCTCTGGGAGACGACTCCAAGGTGATGGCCGGAGGGATGAGCCTTATCCCGCTGATGAAGCTGCGGCTCTTCTCCCCCGCCGTGGTGGTCGACATCGCCCGTGTACCGGGCCTCAACTCCATCGAGGACAAGGGCGACCACATCGAGATCGGAGCCCTGGTACGCCACGCCGAGACCGCTAGCAGCGACCTGGTCAACGCCAACGCCGGCGCGCTGGCGACCGCCGCTGGTCTCACCGGTGACGTCCAAGTGCGCAACCGGGGAACGACCTGCGGTTCGCTGGCCCACGTCGACGTGGCCGCCGACCAGCCAGCCGGCGCCCTGGCCTGCGGGGCGGTCATGATCGCCCAATCGGCGTCGGGCACCAGGGAGATCCCTGCGGCCGAGTTCTTCGTCGACGCGCTGACGTCGGCTTTGAACCCCGACGAGATCCTCACCGCGATCCGCATCCCCAAGGCGGGTCCGGGTGAGGGCTCGGCCTACGACAAGTTGGGAAGGAGAGGCGGCCGCTCCGACTATGCCGTAGCGGGCGCCGCCGCCTGGGTGAAGAAGTCCAACGGCACGATCGAAGCCGCCCGGGTCGCTGTCACCGGCGTGGGCACCAAGCCCAGCCTGGCCGAAGCAGCTGCCGAGGCCTTGGTCGGAACCGACGGCTCCGACGCGGCCGTGGAGGCCGCCGCGGCGAAGGTCCTCGATGGCATCACGATCATCGAGGACCTCTACGGCTCGGAGGAGTACAAAGCCCATCTGACCAAGGTCTTCGTGGCCAGGGCGGTCAAACAGGCCCTAGCCGACCTCTGAACGACAACTGAAATCGAGTGGAAGTGGGGATCCCCACCGCCGGGGACCCACAAACCAACACGGGG
>JBHHWH010000035.1:0-23961 GCA_046756405.1 Acidimicrobiia bacterium
AGCGCGGGCTACCCACTTCCGAGAAGGAGGCCGGATGGCCCGCACCTGTAAGCACTTCAAGCGGCTGGAAGTCCCAGCCGAGCCCACCTCCGACGTCTGCGACCAGTGCGTGGCCATAGGAGACACCTGGGTCCATCTCCGGTGGTGTCTGGAATGCGGCAAGGTCCGCTGCTGTGACGACTCGAAGAACACCCACGCTCGCAAACACTTCGAAGAGCACGGCCATCCGTTGATCCAGTCCAAAGAGCCGGGTGAGACCTGGCGGTTCTGTTACCAGCACCAGGTGGTGATGGCTCGGTGACCGACGTCAAGCCTGTGATCCTCGCCGTCGACGACGAGCCCGAGGTGCTTCGGGCAGTTCAGAGGGATCTGCGTTCGCGCTACGCCGCCGAATACCGGATCCTCGGTGCCGGCGGAGGCGCCGAAGCGATCGAAACGATCAAGGGGCTTGCCACCCGGGGAACTCCCCTGGCCCTCATCCTCTCCGACCAGAGGATGCCCCAGGTAAACGGCGTCGACGTGCTGAGAGAGTCGATCCCGATCTTCGCCGACGCCAAGAAGGCCCTGCTGACGGCCTACCCCGGGAAAACTACGAGACGGGTTTAGACAATCTGAAGAGGATGCTCGACGAAGCTGCCAGGACCGCAGAGGCTGCCAGCCTCTAAGGCCGCCTAAAGGCCGACTTCGATCTGACCACCAGCACGTCGCAGGGCGCCCGGGAGATCAGCCCTTCGGCCACGGTCCCCAGCAGCACCATCCTGGTTGCCGTTGCCCCCCGGCTTCCCACCACCACCAGGTCGGCATTGCGTCGGCGGACCACCTCGTCAATGGTCTCCAACGGTGAGCCGTCGGCCACCAGCGTCCGAATCCCCTCCCCGAGACCCTCAGAGAACTCCGCCATCCTCTTCTTGGCCACCTCCAGCCTGCGGCTTCGGGAAGCATCGATCTCCTCCTTGAACAACCCCGCCTGGGAGAGGATCGGATCGAACCGGGACGGCAGGGAGTAGAGGGCGGTGATGCTGGCACCCGGAAAGAGTTCTGCTGCCCGCTTCACTGCGACGCGCGAGGCTTCGGAGAGATCCACGGCGGCGATGATCCGCCGGTACGGTACCCGGGGCTGCCGTCGGACGATCAGCGCGTCCACTCTCGCCTTCCTCGCCACCCGACGCGCCACCGGGCCGGCGGTGAAAGCATCCACTGTCGACGAGCCCACCACCACCATCTCGGCGTTCTTCGCTCGGGCTGACAGCTCCCACGACGGTGACCCCTTTACCACCTCGAGGCTTACCGTGACCGCGGCACGGCCTCGACACCACCCGGCGATCCGTTCCGCTTCTGTCTTCTGATACTCACGCATGAGGCGGGCCAGGCCAGGCTCGATCATCGCCTCCCTCATCGGCTCCAGGACGTGGACGAGGGTGAGCTCCGCGTCGACCGCTTCAGCGATGATCCGGGCGCGGTCTGCCACGCGTCGACCCACCGAGGTGAGATCTATTCCCGCGACGATTGCCCGCACGATGGTGGTCCCTGATGCACCGATGGTGACTTTAACCAGTCTCCGTATTCGGTGGGTCCGAGAAGGGCCCGGGAACTTTCAACGCCGCGGACAGAAGCTCGAGGTAGGCCTTCCGCCCAATCACCACCGCACCCAGGGACTCCAGGTGTGGGGTCTGCCACTGGACGTCCAACAGCCTCCCCCCTCCCTCGTTCATGACCACAACCAGGTGAACAAGGGCCACCTTGGAGGCGTCACGCGCCCGGTGGAACATCGATTCCCCGGCGAAGAGACCCCCTGTGGCAACTCCGTACAAACCCCCTACCAGCTCGCCTTCGGAGTCCCAGACCTCCACCGAGTGGGCCCATCCCAGGCGGTGCAACTCGGTGTAGGCCTCGACGAACTCGGGGGTTATCCACGGATCTGGCCGGTCCGGATCGGCACAGGCTTCGATTACACCCCGGAAATCCTCGTCCACCGAAACCTTGTAGCGGCGGCACGACTGGCGCAGTGAGCGGCTGACACGGAGCCCGTCGAGGGGGATGACCGCCCGATCCACCGGCGACCACCAGCCGAGTCGCCCATCGGGCAGATGCATGGGAAACAGTCCCTTCCGGTAGGCCTGGAGAAGCGTCCCCGGAGCCAGGTCGCCCCCTACCGCCACCACGTCGCCGTCTTCGTCAGAGGGCCAGGGAAGCTCGAAGGTTGACGGCAGCGGTTCGACAGCCACGAAGTGATTCTCCCATTCCCAAGCGAGACGCGCGTGCCGTAACCTGCCCTGCCATGCGCGCCCTGATATGTGAAAGCTTCGACGGCCTCGACGCCCTGCAGGTCGGTGAACTTCCCGAGCCCACCGCCGGCCCAGGGTCAGTTCTGATCCGGGTAGAGGCAGCGGGGGTGAACTTCGCCGACCTGTTGATGGTGTCCGGCCTCTACCAGCTCAAACCCGACCTTCCCTTCGCCCCCGGCTTCGAAGTGGCGGGAACCGTCCTGGACTCGCCCGGGGACAGCAGCTACTCCCCCGGCGACCGGATCTGCGGATTCCTCCCCTACGGTGGAATGGCGGAAAAGGCGGTGGTTCTTGCCACCAACTCCGCTCCCCTGCCCGAGGTGGTGTCGTTCGAGGCGGGCGCGGTGGTCCCCGGCACCTACGGCACCTCCTATCACGCCCTGGTCGACCGTGCCCGGCTTCAGCCCGGAGAGACGGTGCTGGTTTTGGGGTCCGCCGGAGGCGTGGGGCTGACAGCCGTTCAGGTAGCGAAGGTCCTCGGAGGCAAGGTCCTCGCCGCGGTCTCCTCCGAGGAGAAGGCAAGGGTGGTGCAAGAGGCGGGAGCCGATACGGTGATCCGCTACGACCAGGTGCCGCTGCGGGAAGCCATCGCCGACGCTACCGGCGGTCAGGGAGTGGATGTAGTTTACGACCCCGTCGGCGGAGAAGTAACCGAGCAGGCCCTTCGCTCTGTCCGCTGGGGAGGAAGGCTGCTGATCATCGGCTTCGCCGCTGGGGACATCCCCCACATCCCCCTCAACCTCCCTCTCCTCAAGGGCAACTCCCTAGTAGGGGTCTTCTGGGGACGGTTCACCACCGAGGAGCCGGAGCGCAGTGCCGCCAACATGAGGACGATTGTCCAGTGGTTGGAACAGGGCAAGCTCACCCCGGTGATCAAAGGCAGCTTCTCCCTCGACGAAGCCAAGGAGGCTTTTCGCCGGCTCGCCGAGCGGAGAGCGATGGGACGGCTGGTGGTGAAGCCATGACCGACTTCCTTGTGGTCGGTGGAGGTATCGCCGGTGTCTCCGCGGCGGCGTTCCTCGCCCCCCACGGGTCGGTCACCCTCGTCGAGATGGAATCCACCCTCGCCTATCACACCACGGGGCGGTCCGCCGCCTTGTTCGTCGTCAACTATGGGGGCCAGGAATCCCGGCCGCTGGCCCGGGCAAGCGAGCCGTTCTTCACCAATCCCCCCGAGGGGGCCGCCGACTCGCCACTTCTGTCCGATCGGGGTGCCCTCTGGGTCAGCCCCGAGTCGAAGACCGAGCTGCTGGAGAAGATCGCCGAGGAGGGACAGAACTCTGGGGCCGGGTCTCAGATCATCTCGGCCGAGGAGGTCTGTGACCTGGTGCCGGTGATGCGGCCCGAGTGGGTGGCCGGGGGCATATACGAACCCTCCGCCAGGGACATCGACGTGGCCGGCCTGCACCAGGCCTTCGTCCGCATTGCCCGCCGCCACGGCGCCGAGATCCGCACCTCCACCCCGGTGACCGCTATCCGCCGCCGGGGCAGCGGCTGGGAGGTGGAGGCCGGAGGAGAGAGGATTGTCTGTGGGGCGGTGATCAACGCCGCTGGAGCCTGGGGTGACCGTGTTGCCGAGATGGCCGGAGTTGGCCCCATCGGCCTTCAGCCGATGCGGCGCACCGCCTTCATGGTTCCCGGAGACGAGGCCTACTCCCGCTGGCCGATGGTCGCGGAGGTGGACCACGCCTTTTACTTCCGTCCCGACGGCGTCCAGCTCCTCTGCTCCCTCGCCGAAGAGGAGCCCTCCGAACCCACCGACCCTCGCCCTCGTATGGAGGATGTGGCGCTTGCTATCGAGCGCATCAACACCGCCACCAAGCTGGAGATCCGCACCGTGAATTCACAGTGGTGCGGACTGCGCACCTTCGCCCCGGACCGGGAACTGGTGATCGGTGAAGATTCCACCGCCCCCCGATTCTTCTGGCTGGTTGGTCAGGGGGGCATCGGCATCACGACGGCCCCCGGCTACGGCGCCCTCCTCGCCACCCACGTGATCGGCACCGACCTACCGCCCGGCTTCGCCGCGGCCGGTGTCGATCCGGCAACCACCCATCCGGCCCGGTTTCGGTAAATCCGCCACCCTCAGCGTTGGGCCCTGCCACACTGGCGTCAGTGGGCGCTCCTGTGGTCGTCGAAGACCTCACCAAGACCTTCAAGGTTCCCGTTCGTCAGGCCGGCCTACGCCAGTCGGTCCGGAGCCTGTTCAACCGCGAGTTCACCCATGTCGAGGCGGTAAAGGAGATCGCCTTCACCTTGGAGGCTGGCGAGATCGTGGGCTTCCTCGGACCCAACGGTGCCGGCAAAACCACCACCATCAAGATGCTGACAGGGCTGCTCTTCTCCACTTCGGGGGAAGCCCGGGTCCTCGGGTACCAGCCCTGGAAGCGGGAAAAGGAATTGCTCCGCCGCATCTCACTGGTCATGGGTCAACGCAACAACCTCGCCTGGGACCTCCCCGCCGTGGACTCCTTCGAGCTGAACAGGGCCATCTACGGAATCCCCTCCAAGGAGTTCCACGAACGCATCGCGGCCTATGTGGAGATCCTGGACGTCGCTGACCTGATCATCAAACCCATCCGCAACCTCTCGTTAGGGGAACGGATGAAAATGGAGATCGTCGCCTCCCTCCTCCACGGACCCGAAGTGTTGTTCCTCGACGAGCCCACTATTGGGCTCGACGTATCGATGCAGCGCCGGCTACGCCAATTCATCCTCGATTACAACGCCGAGAGTGGGGCCACCGTGCTGCTCACCAGCCACTACATGGCCGATGTGGCCACCATGGCGAGCCGGGTGATCGTCATCGACCATGGCTCGATCCTCTACGACGGTCCCCTCTCCGGCCTGTCCACCCGTTTCTCCTCCCATAAGACAATGCGCATCGAAGCCCACGACCTACCCGAGGACCTCTCGCCCTTCGGTCGGGTCATCGAGCGCTCACCGTCCCGGGTCATAATCGAGGTCGAACGCGGCCAGGTCTCAACCGTCGCCGCCCAACTGCTGGCCAGCGCCACCATCACCGACCTCGCCATCGACGAGCCGCCGCTGGAAGACGTCATCGAGAGGGTCTTCAGCCGCGGGCAGATAGACCATGACCAGACCTCGCACTGAATTCAGCCTCGCCCGCTACTACGTCGTGGGGGCCAGGATCGGAGCCCAGCGAGAGCTGCAGTACCGGGCGGCCACCTTCATGATGCTCATCGGCTTCCTCATTGAGCCCATCGTCTATCTGGCGGTGTGGACCAGCGTTTCAGAAGCCCAGGGAGGCCAGATCGCCGGTTACACCACCGGGGCCCTTGCCGCCTACTACATCGTCTGGACCCTGGTACGGGTGTTCAACCTGGCCTTCGATCCCAACGCTTGGGAATGGAGGATCCGCCGCGGTCGCCTCAACGACTTCCTCAGCCAGCCCATCCATCCGTTCCACCGTGACCTCTCCTTCTTCGCCGGCATCAAGTTCGTCTGGGTGGCCCTGTGGATACCGGTGGCAGTGCTGCTGACCTGGGCCTTTCAGCCCACCGTCGACTGGGCCCTAATCAATGTCCTCGCCTTCGCCGTCGCTCTGTGGGGCGGGTTCGCGGTTCGCTTCGTCCTCCTCTACCTCATGGGGATGGTGAACTTCTGGACTACCCGTGGAGCCGCAATGTTTGGAGTGGTCATCGCCGGCGAGTTGGTCCTCTCCGGCCGGCTGGTCCCCCTTCAGTTCATGCCCGACTGGGTGGAGCGGCTCTCCTACGCCCTTCCCTTCCGATGGACCTTCCAGTTCCCCATCGAAGTCTTCATCGGCCGTCTGACACCGGAGGAGATCTTGGCCGGGATCGGCGCCCAGGTGGCCTGGGCTGTCGGCATGGGTGTGGTCCTGGCCCTGGTGTGGAAGCGGGCCATAAGGCGCTACGCGGCGGTGGGTAATTGAGCTACACACCCGGACCCGCCCGCCTCGCCGGACTCCACATCAAGATCGCCGCACTCAACGAAATGCAGTACCGGGCCAACTTTTGGGTCCAGCTCCTCAACTCCCTCCTGGCCCTGGGTACCGGGTTGATTGCTATCGCCGTTGTCTACAGCCACACCGACATCCTCAACGGGTGGACTTCTCCGGAGCTGCTGACGGTCATGGGTGTACACCTCATCGTCGGAGGCGTCCTCAAGAGCATCGTCACTCCTAACATCTTCCGGCTCCTACGGGATGTCAACGAGGGAACCCTGGACTACACGCTAACCCGGCCCGCCGACTCTCAGCTCCTGGTCAGTGTGCGCGAGTTCTCCCTTTGGAGCCTCATCGACGTCGTGCTGGGCACTGGAGTGGTGGCATGGGGCGCGGCCAGAGTCAGCGCCGACATCGGCGTCGGCCACGCCGTCGTTTTGGCTGTAGCCTTGGTCTCGGGTGCGTTGATCCTCTATGCCATATGGATCGCTGCCGCCACCCTGGCCTTCAAGCTGATCCAAGTGGACACTCTCATGCAGCTTCTCAACGGGATCTATGAGGCTGGGCGATGGCCTGTTGGGATCTATCCCTTCTGGCTGCGCGGAGCCCTCACCGTGCTGATTCCGCTCGCCTTTGCCGTCACCGTGCCCGCCCAGTTGATAAGCGGACGGGTGAGCTGGTGGTGGCTGCTGATTGGAGCTGGTGTGACGGTCTTCGCCCTGGGTGTGAGCCGGTTCATCTGGCGCTGGGGCATCCGCAACTACTCAGGCGCCTCGGCGTAGGCCGGCAATGCGTGTGCAGTTGAACGGCGTATAGCCGTTCAACTGCACACGCTCAGGAAAGCCCGCCAGACGGGCGGCGTGGACCGGTTCCCCTGGTTGGCGCCGTTTGTCTACCCCACCCCCGGTGGGGTAGGATAGGTTTATGCTCGAAAGCCACAAGCGCTCGGTCCTCAACCGGCTGAAGACGGTGCGGGGCCATCTCGACGCCGTGATCCAAATGGTGGAAGAGGAGCGCTACTGCGCCGATACCATGAAGCAGATCTCTGCTTTGCAGGCGTCGTTGGAGAAGGCAAACCGGGTTCTCCTCAAGAATCACCTGGAGACCTGCGTCATCCGGGCGGTGCAGGAGGGCCGGGCCTCTGAGATCGTGGACGAGCTGATGGAGACCATGAAGTACACCCCGGCGGTCACCGGACCGCTGCCCGACTCCAAGGAGAAGACATGACCACTGCCACCCTCACCGTGCCCGACATTTCCTGCGGACACTGCAAGTCCAGCATCGAGGGCGCCGTCAAGGAGCTCGCCGGCATTCAAAACGTCGTCGTCGATGTGGACTCGAAGACGGTGGAGCTCAGCTACGACGAGACCACAGCCAGCATCGACTCCATCATCGAAGCCATCGAGGAGCAGGGTTACACCGTTCCCCGCTGACCTCTCCCCTACCCCCGAGGAGCCCCCTTGACCACCAACCAGACCACCGAAGAAAAGACCCTCACCTTCGAGGTAGACGGCATGACTTGCGCCTCCTGCGCGGTGCGGGTCGAACGCGTCCTCTCCAAGCAGGAGGGTGTCGACGCGGCCGCGGTGAACTTCGCCGGTGCCGAAGCCACAGTGCGCGTGACCCCGGATGTCTCTCCGGAAGAACTCGCCGCCGCGGTGGAGAAGATCGGATACGAGATCCACATGGTCGAGGAGGGAGACGAGCGCCAGGACCTCGTCGAAAAGTACGGCGAAGAGGAGAAAATCCAGTGGCGGCGCTTCTGGTGGTCTGCCGCCCTCTCGTTGCCCATCCTCCTCCTGGCTCTATTTGGCCCCGATGAGCCTTGGAACAAGCTGGCCCAGTGGGCCCTGGCCACCCCCGTGGTCTACCTGTTTGGGCTCCAGTTCCACTCCGTTGCCACAAAGCAGCTCCGCAACTTTGCGGCGTCGATGGACACCCTCATCTCGTTGGGGACCACCGCCGCCTACCTCTACTCGGTGTGGGCCGCCTTCGCCGGCGAGGAGGTCTTCTTCGACACCGCCGCCATCATCATCTCCCTGATCACCCTGGGTAGAGCCTTCGAGGCCCGGGCCAAGGGACGGGCCTCTTCGGCCATCACCAAGCTGTTGGAGCTGGGGGCCAAGGAGGCCACCGTCCTCCGCGACGGTAAGGAGGTCACAATCCCCGTGGACCAACTCATCCCCGGTGACCTGATGGTGATCCGACCCGGTGAGAAGGTTCCCACTGACGGCGTGATTGAAGAGGGCTCCTCCTCCTTTGACGAGTCGATGCTCACCGGGGAGTCGGTCCCTGTGGACAAGGGACCGGGCGACGACGTCTTCGGCGCCACCGTCAATCAGCAGGGCCGTATCGTTGTGCGGGCCACCAAAGTGGGAAGAGACACTGCCCTCTCCCAAATCGTGCGTCTCGTGGAGGAAGCCCAGGCCTCCAAGGCTCCGATCCAGAAGCTGGCTGACAAGGTCTCGGGGATCTTCGTACCGATCGTGATCCTCATCAGTCTCGGCACCCTGGTGGCCTGGCTTGCCCTGAGCGGTGACATCACCCCGGCGATGCGAGCCGCCGTGGCGGTTCTGATCATCGCCTGCCCCTGCGCCCTCGGTCTGGCCACGCCGACGGCCATCATGGTGGGAAGCGCCCGGGGTGCGGAGATGGGGGTCCTTTTCAAGGGGGCCGAAATCTTCGAGCGGTCCCGCCGCATCGACGTGGTCATGTTCGACAAGACCGGCACCCTCACCACCGGAGTGATGAGGCTGACCGACTTCGCCACCGACCTCGATGAGCACCGGTTCTTGGAGCTGGCCGCCTCGGCAGAAGGTGCTTCGGAGCACCCGATCGGCCGGGCTGTGGCCCTCGGCGCCGAGGAGCGAGACGTCGACCTGCTCCCGGTCTCCGACTTCGAGGCCGTGGCCGGGATGGGCGTCGTGGCCACCATCGACGGTGTCGCGGTCACCGTGGGCAAGCCCAAGTTCCTCGCTGACCGGGGCCTTCTGATTCCTGACCGGTGGTTGGAGACCCTGGAGACATGGGAGGGCGAAGGCAAGACAGCGTTCGTCGCCGGTTGGGACGGAGAAGCGCGCGGTGTGCTGGCCGTGGCGGACACCCTCCGCGAGACCTCCACCGAGGCCGTCGCCGCCCTCAAAGAGATGGGGGTCATGACCGCGATGATCACCGGGGACAACAGGCGCACCGCCGAGGCCATCGCCCGCCAGGTGGGTATCGACGATGTCCTCGCCGAAGTACTGCCCGGCGAGAAGTCTGCCGAAGTGGAGCGCTACCAGGCTGACGGCAAGGTGGTGGCCTTCGTCGGTGACGGAATCAACGATGCTCCTGCCCTTACCCGAGCCGACCTGGGTATGGCCGTAGGCACCGGGACCGACATTGCCATCGAAGCCGGTGATGTGGTGCTGATGTCTGGGAACCCGCTGCTCGTGGTGACGGCTCTGGGTCTAGCCCGGAAGACCTTCCGCACCATCAAGGAGAACCTGTTCTGGGCCTTCTTCTACAACACGGCCGCGATCCCCTTGGCCGCGGCAGGTCTGCTGAACCCGGCCATCGCCGCGGGTGCCATGGCGTTCTCATCGGTGTCGGTGGTGAGCAACAGCCTCCGCCTGCGTCGCTACCGCTGAGGGAGCCCTCCCTCGAGGCTTCCCCGCCTCCAGCAATCAACTCAAGCTGAAGGGTGGGTAACGGTCGGTGACGAGGAGAAAGGCGTAGGCGTCGACGCGTATGCCCCATCGGGCCACTCCCACCACGAAGTCGAAGAGCGGGCGCGGGTATCGCCCGGTGAAAACGATGGCGAACCACGCGATGACCACCGCGAAGAAGGCCACCACTAGGAGCACCGACAGGACTATGTAGTGGGGGATGGCCAGCAGCCACTTCACCAGAGGAAGGAAGCGGTTCAGGTCTTGTTTGACGTCCGGGTAGTCGAACTCGAGGTGAACAGACTGCTCCTCGTCGGTGGACGGGTACTGGTCGGTGACCAACACCAGGTAGGCGGCTACTCGCATCGAGAACCGGGTCAGCTCCCGGGCGAAGTCGAACCACCACCTTGGGTACTTCTCCCTGAAGACGATCATGAGCATCGTCGCCAACCAGAGTCCGCTGGTGACGCCGCCTCCCGTGGTAGAGATCCTCTCGCCGGTCTCGGCGACCACCGTCTCCCCTCCCCCGCCGGTGATCAGTATGAGGATGAACAGGATGGGGACCACCCAGATGAGCCGGAAGATGGTGGTGAACCGGTCGAGCCTCTCGGGATAGTCGATCTCGAGGCGGGCCGGGTAAGCCTGAGATTCTGCGGTCACTGTGCCTCCTCTGTCGGGTTGTCGACGCAGTGAAACCCTATACGAGACGAACCTCGCTCGATGGCGCCACAGGGGTGGCTATCGCATCGGCCCGCTGGGCCCGATTACCTGAGCAAGGAGGGTGTGCCAAGCACACCCTCCGACTCAGTCTCTTTTCAGGAGACCTTGATCGCCTCCGTGTCGATGTAGACCTTGATGTCCTTGCCGACCAAGAACCCGCCTGACTCGAGCGGCATGTTCCAGGTCAGACCCCAATCCTCGCGGTTGGCCTGGAACGAAGCACTGAAGGCGACCCGGGGGTTGCCATATGGATCGACAAGACCCCCAGTGAACTCGACGTCAAGGGTCACCGGACGCGTAATCTCCTTGATGGTCAAATCGCCCGTCATCCGGTAGGCGTCCCCCACAGGCTCGACCTTCGTGCTGCGGAAGATCATCTGGGGGTACTGGCCCACATCGAAGAAGTCGGCCGACTTCAAGTGGTTGTCTCGGTCCTCCACCCCGGTCTCCACACTCGCGGTGTCAACGGTCACCTCAACGGTCGACTGGAATGGATCCTCAACTACCTCGATAGTCCCGCCCACCGACTTAAAGGCCCCCCTCACCTTGGCAATCATCATGTGACGTGTCTCGAAGGTGATGGTCGTGTGCGTGGGATCCAGCTCCCACTTCCCCACCGCGGGTACCTCACGGCCATCGACGATCCTCGTCGCCTGAAGCTGTGCCTGCGTAGTCATCTTTCCTCCTTGGCTAGTTTTGCCCAAGCTGGGCCTAATGACTAGTAACCATAGTCCTCTAACATAACTAAGTGACAAACCGTAACCGAAGATGAAAGCGGCGGTTAATCTGGCAGCTACGAGCCCATGACGAACCCCAGCCCCGAGTTCCCCCACAACGCCTACTGTCCTTACTTCCAGGAAACCATCGAGCTGATCGGCCGGCGGTGGACAGCGACCATTCTTCGCGCCCTATTCGCAGGGAACGAGCGGTTCACCGACATCGCCAAGACAGTCCCCGGGCTGTCCCATCGCCTACTCAGCGAGCGTCTCGAAGAACTGCAGAGGGCGGGCCTGGTGACCATCGAGCCCGGCATCAAACATGGCACCTACCGCCTCACCGACAAGGGACACGATCTCAGGCGAATCTTCGCCGAACTCGAAGACTGGAACGCCCGCTGGTACGAGGCGGAGGAGCAGGAGACTCAACCGATTGAAGCCGCGCCGTAACGGTGCCCGAGTTGCCCGGCACAAGAGGCCGATCCCCTAGGCCGGCTTGCCCAAAAGGGATTTTAGGTACCTCGTCAGACCAGGTTACGCCAGTGGCCACGAGCCAGAAGCATCTTCCGGTGACGGGCCAGGGCAGCCATCGTAAGCCTCAGCCGGTGACCGCTCCCCGGCTGGCCGAGCCGACCAGCCTGGCGTACTTGGCCAGCGCTCCGGTCTCATAGCGGGGAGGGAAGGGTTTGCGGGCGGCGCGTCGGGCCGCCAGCTCCTCCTCGTCGACCAGCAGGTCCAGGGTCCGGGCCGGTATGTCCACCCGGATGAGGTCCCCCTCCTCCACCAGCCCGATGGGGCCATCGGCCTCCGACTCCGGCGCCACATGACCGATGCACAGGCCCGTGGTGCCTCCCGAGAACCGCCCGTCGGTGATCAGCATCGTCGACTTACCCAGCCGGGCCCCCTTGATGGCTGCGGTTATCTGGAGCATCTCCCGCATCCCGGGCCCGCCCTTCGGGCCTTCGGTGCGGATCACCACCACATCACCAGGCTGGATCAGATGATGGAAGAGCGCCTCCAGGGCGGCCTGCTCCCCGTCGAAGACCCGGGCCGGGCCCTCGAAGGTCCCGGCCTCGATGCCTGCGACCTTCACCACCGCCCCTTCGGGTGCCAGCGTGCCGCCGAGAATTGCGATTCCTCCCTCCGGCGCCAGAGGCTCCGAGACGTTGGCGATCACGTCCTGGTCGGAGGGGAACTCCACGCCTTCCAGGCTCTCGGCCAGGGTCTTGCCGGTGACGGTGAGGGTGTCACCTTCCAGCAGGCCTTCGTCGAGAAGGGCCCGCAGGACCACCGGGACACCGCCGATCCGGTCCAGGTCCACCATGTGGTAACGGCCAAAGGGTTTCAAGTCCCCCAGATGGGGAGTGCGGCGAGAGATACGGTCGAAGTCGCCAAGGTCCAGGTCCACCCCGGCCTCATGGGCGATGGCCAGGAGATGGAGGACCGCGTTGGTGGAGCCTCCCAGGGCCATCACCAGGGTGACAGCGTTCTCCAGAGCGGGACGGGTGATGATCTGGCGGGCGGTAATCCCCGCTTCCAGCAGCCCCATGACCGCTTCTCCGGAGCGTCGAGCGAATTCACGCAGTCGGGGATCGATCGCCGGGACCGTGGACGAGCCGGGGAGGGACATTCCTAGGGCCTCTCCCACCGACGCCATGGTGTTGGCAGTGAACATCCCAGCACAGGAGCCTGCCCCCGGGCAGGCTGCCTTCTCGATGGCGATCAGCTCCTCCTCGGTGATACGCCCCTCCGACTGCGCCCCGATGCCCTCGAAGACGTCGACAATGGAGATGTCCCGGCCGTGGTAGCGACCGGGGAGGCTGGAACCGCCATATAGGAACACCGCGGGGAGGTTTAGCCGGGCCGCGGCCATCAACATCCCGGGAAGCGACTTGTCGCAACCGGCGATCGAGACGAGGGCGTCGAAGCGTTCGGCGTGCATCACCAGCTCTACCGAGTCGGCGATCACCTCACGGGACACCAGGGAGGCCCGCATACCCTCATGGCCCATTGCGATGCCGTCGGAGACAGCGATGGTGACAAAGGTGAGGCCCACTCCCCCGGCTTCTCGCACCCCACCCTTGGCGGCCTCCGCCAGCTCCGGGCCGGTGAGATTGCAGGGGGTGACCTCATTGCCCGCCGACACCACACCCACCTGGGGTTTGTCGAAGTCGTCGTCGCCGAGACCCACCGCCCGGAGCATGGCCCGTGCGCCAGCCTTGGTAGGGCCTTCGGTGACGTCTGAGGATCTGATTTTGAGCGGCATTCGAGAATCCTAAGGGCCTCGCCGTGACAGTTGGCAAAGAAACGACCAATATCCCGCCATGGCAAAGATCTACTACGACGCAGACTGCGACCTGTCTCTCATCCGTGGCCGGAAGGTGGCGGTCATCGGTTTCGGCAGTCAAGGCCACGCCCACGCCCGCAACCTGTCCGAGTCCGGAGTGGAGGTGGTGGTCGGTCTCCGGGAGAGCTCCAGCTCCCGCTCCGAAGTGGAGGAGGCAGGGCTCACCGTCATGGCGCCCGCCAAGGCCGCGGGATGGGCCGACGTCATCTCCCTCCTCGTCCCCGACCAGGTCATGGGTACCATCTATGAAGAGGCGGTGGCTCCCAACCTGAACTCAGGCGACCTGCTGATGTTTGCCCACGGCTTCAACATCCACTTCGGGGAGATCGTGCCCCCCGAAGACGTCGACGTGGCGATGGTGGCGCCCAAAGGGCCCGGCCACCTAGTCCGACGCACCTACACCGAGGGCTCCGGTGTCCCCTGCCTGGTGGCCGTCCACCAGGACGCCAGTGGATCCACCTTCGGCCTGGCCCTCTCCTACGCCTCGGCCATCGGCGGCGGCAGGGCCGGGATTCTTGAGACCACCTTCAAGGAGGAGACCGAGACCGACCTATTCGGAGAGCAGGTGATCCTCTGCGGTGGAGTCGCCGAGCTGATCAAGGCCTCCTACGAGACCCTGGTCGAGGCCGGCTATCAGCCCGAGTCCGCGTACTTCGAGACCCTCCACGAACTGAAGCTGATCGTCGACCTCCTCTACGAGGGTGGACTCTCATGGATGAGATACTCGGTCTCCGACACCGCCGAGTACGGCGACTACACCCGAGGCCCGCGCATCGTCACCGAGGAGACACGGCAGGCGATGCGGGGGATCCTCGAGGAGATCCAGTCGGGAGCCTTCGCCGCCGAGTGGATGGCCCAGGCCAGGGAGGGAGCCCCCTATCTGCTGGAGCAGCGGGAAGCCAACCGGGCCCACCCGATCGAGAGGGTGGGGAAGAAACTGCGGGAGATGATGCCCTTCCTGGAGCGAAAAGAAGCCCCCTGAACCCTTTCAGCCGCAGAAACGTTCGCCCGGACCTTGACAAGTCGGGCGAACATCACGCATACTGTCGCCTCACATCATGAGGATTGAGACCGCGCCCATCGCCGTAATTCTTCTCCTCGAGTAGGCGCGCGCTCACATACCAGCGTGCGCCCAACCCTCCACCCGGAGGGTTTTTTGTTACCCAATATGACTCAGCACTCCATCACCGGTTCGCAATCGCTCCTCCGCACCCTCGAATACGAGGGCGTGGAGGTGATCTTCGGTGTGCCCGGCGGGGCAATCCTCCCTGCCTACGACCCCCTGCTCGACAGCCCGATCCGACACGTCTTGGCCCGCCACGAGCAGGGTGCCGGACACATGGCCGAAGGGTGGGCCATGGCCACGGGAAGGGTCGGCGTGGTCATGGCCACCTCCGGCCCGGGAGCCACCAACCTGATCACACCCCTACAGAACGCCAAGATGGACTCCACTCCCCTGGTGGCCATCACCGGTCAGGTGCCCACCGGCGCCATCGGCAGCGACGCCTTCCAGGAGGCCTACACCACGGGCCTGGCGATGCACGTCACCAAGCACTCCTATCTGGTGACCAGGGCCGACGACATCCCCAGCATCGTCCACGAGGCGTTCCACCTGGCGGCCACGGGGCGTCCCGGCCCGGTTCTGATCGACCTCCCCAAGGATGTGCTCAACCAGGCCACAGAGTGGCATCAACCCACCCTGGCCGGCCTTCCCGGCTACCGGCCCACCACGAAGGGCAATGCACGCCAGATCAAGGCCGCCTTCGAGATGATCGAAGCCTCCCAACGCCCAGTCTTGTATGTGGGGGGCGGGGTGATCAAGGCGGGCGCCCACAAGGAGCTGCTGGAGTTCGCCGAGGGGATGAATGTTCCGGTGGTGACCACCCTCATGGCCCGGGGCGCCTTCCCCGACGACCATCCTCTGATGCTGGGCATGCCCGGCATGCACGGCACTTATGCCGCCACCACCGCGATGCAGAAGGCGGACCTGCTGGTGAGTCTGGGAGCCCGTTTCGACGATCGGGTCACCGGCCGCCTCGACTCCTTCGCCCCCGAAGCCAAGGTGGTCCACGTCGACATCGACCCTGCGGAGATCGGGAAGGTGCGCCCGGCCGACGTGCCCGTCGTGGGAGACGCACGCTCGGTGCTGACTGACCTCCTCAACCGACTCCGCTCCACCAGGGACCCGAAGGACGCTCCCCGCCGCGAGGGGTGGTTAGCCCTCCTTGGCTCCTGGCTACAGGACTTCCCGCTCAGCTATGACCAGGGCCCCCAGGGACCGATCAAGGTCCAGCACTTCATCGAGCGCCTCCACGCCCTCGCCGGCGGGGACGCGGTGGTGGTCGCCGGAGTAGGTCAGCATCAGATGTGGGCCTCACAGTTCTGGCGGTTCTCCCGGCCCCGTTCGTGGATCAACTCGGGAGGTTTGGGGACTATGGGCTTCGCGGTTCCCGCCGCAATCGGCGCCAAGCTGGGGAGGCCCACGGAGGTCGTCTACGCCCTTGACGGAGACGGTTGCTTCCAGATGACCTCCCAGGAGCTGATCACTGCGGCCACCGAGGGCATCCCGGTGAAGGTGGCCGTCTTCAACAACGGCGGCTACGGGATGGTCAAGCAGTGGCAACATCTCTTCTACGGAGGTCGTATCTCCGCCTCCGACCTGGGCACATCGGTTCCCGACTACCCGAAGCTGGCGGAAGCGATGGGATGCGTGGGCCTCCGGGCCATCGACCCCACCGACGTTGACCCGGTGATCGAGAAGTCCCTCGCTATCGACGACCGGCCGGTGGTGGTAGAGGTCGTGGTAGACCCCGACGACATGGTGTTCCCCATGGTGCCCGCCGGTGGCTCCAACGACGACGTGGCCCTGGGACCGGAGGACCTCTGATGCAACACACCATCTCTGTGGTCGTAGAGGACAAGCCGGGCGTACTGGCCCGGGTGGCCACCATGTTCTCCAACCGGGGTTTCAACATCCACTCCCTGGCAGTGGGCCCCACCCATGTCGAAGGCCGTTCCCGCATCACCCTGGTGGTGGATGCGCCCGAGCTTGAGCAAGTACAGAAGCAACTCCACAAATTGGTGAACGTGATCAAAGTGACCGAGCTGGACCCCGAGGATGCTCTGGAACGCGAAGTGATGCTGGTCCGGGTTACCGCGGCTCCGCACCAGCGTGGCGAGGTGACCGAGACAGCCGCCCTGTTCAACGCCCGGGTCATCGACCTCGGCCCCAACAACATCACATTCGAGGTTTCCGGGACTCCGAAGCACCTCGCCTCCTTCCTCGACCACATCAGGCCCTACGGCATCGTCGAGTTGGTCAAGTCGGGACGAATCGCCATGCGGCGGGTCTCCGAAGTCCCGGCCGCCCTTCGACTCGCCTAGCCGGAAGGTCCCTCAGGGGCTCTTCCGGCGCCCCGCACCCACCGACGAGTTTCAAGGAGCAACGATCATGACCGACAAAGTACGAATCTTCGACACCACCCTCAGAGACGGCGAACAGGCCCCCGGCATCGCCCTCGATCCCGAGCAGAAGCTGGCGATCGCCCACCAACTCGCCCGTCTCGGAGTGGACATCATCGAGGCGGGATTCCCTGTCTCCTCGCCCGGCGACTTCGAGGCGGTCAGCCGTATCGCCCGAGAGGTGACCGGTCCTGTTATCGCCGCACTAGCCCGGGCCGAGGCCACTGACATCGACAGTGCCTGGGAGGCGGTGCGCTTCAGCCCCAACCCCAGGATCCACGTGTTCCTGGCCACCTCCCCTATCCACATGGAGCACAAGCTCCGGATGAACGAGGACGAAGTGATCGCCGCGGTGACCAGCGGAGTCACCCAGGCCCGGGAGTACACCGAAGACGTCGAGTACTCCCCGGAGGACGCCACCCGCTCCGACCCGGACTTCGTCATCGCGGTATGCCAGGCCGCCGTGGCCGCGGGGGCCACCACCATCAACATCCCCGACACCGTCGGTTACGCCACTCCAGGCGACTTCGCGGCGTTGATCTCTCGGGTGGTGAACGAGCTGAAGAGCGAAAGGGAGGACGTAGTCGTCTCGACTCACTGCCACAACGACCTCGGTCTGGCGGTCGCCAACTCCCTCGCCGGTGTTCAGGCCGGAGCCCGCCAAGTGGAGGGTGCCATCAACGGGATCGGCGAGCGGGCAGGCAACACCTCCACTGAAGAGGTGATCATGGCCCTCAGAGTGCGTGGTGATACCTTTGACGTAGAGGTCGGCGTCAACACCGAGGAGATCTACGAGGCGTCGATGATCGTTGCCGAGAAGACCGGCTATCCGGTCCAATACAACAAGGCGGTGGTGGGTCGCAACGCCTTTGCCCACGAGTCGGGCATCCACCAGCACGGAGTACTGCGGCACCGGGAGACCTACGAGATCATGGATCCCACGGCGGTGGGGTTTAGTGGTTCTTCGATCGTGATCGGGAAACACTCCGGGCGGGCGGCGTTCAAGCACTCCCTCAACCGGATGGGAATCACCCTGGCGCCAGCCACGTTTGAGCAGGCCTTCGCTCGGTTGAAGGAAGTGGCCGACCAGATCGGAGAGGTACCTGAGGACCGGATGAGAGCGATCGTCGACGAGGTGGTCTCCCGCACCGAGGTCCTCCAGGGCGTAGCCGAGTCGTTCCGGTGACAACGCACAGGGTCGCGGTGGTGGGGGGTGACGGCACTGGCCCGGAGGTCGTCGCCGAGGCGATCAAGGTGCTCGACGCGGTCGCGCCTCGGTTCGGCTTCGACCTGGAGTACGTTCCCCTCGACCTCGGAGGTGAGAGGTATCTCCGCACCGGTAAAACCCTCACCGATGACGACCTCGATGTCCTAGCGGGATGCGATGCAATCCTTTTCGGAGCAGTGGGCCATCCCGATGTCCCCCCGGGGGTTCTGGAACAGGACATCCTGCTGCGGATGCGCCGGGAGCTGAACCAGTACATCAACCTGCGACCCGCCAAGCTACACCGGGGCGTAGACGGACCTTTGAAGGGCACGAAGTCCGAGAAGATCGACTTCGTCGTGGTCCGCGAGAACAGCGAAGGCCTCTATGCGGGAAGAGGACGGTTCGAGGCGAGGGGAACTGACGACGAGGTGGCGATCCAGGAGTCGGTGAACACCCGGCGCGGCGTGGAACGGTGTGTGCGTTTCGCCTTCGAACTGGCCCGCAAACGTGCGCGGAGCCATCTGACCTTGTGCGGGAAGACCAACGTCCTCACCTTCGCCTGGGATCTTTGGTCCCGGGTGTTCGACACAGTGGCAGCCGAGTACCCCGACGTGACCACCGCCTATGCCCATGTCGACGCTGCCTGCTTGTGGATGGTGGAGGATCCGGGAAGGTTCGACGTGATCGTCACCGACAACATGTTCGGCGACATCATCAGCGACCTCGCCGCAGCCATCCAAGGAGGACTCGGCATCGCTGCCGGGGCGAATCTCAACCCCGAGGGGATCTCCATGTTCGAGCCCATTGGGGGTACGGCCCCTGGCTTCGAAGGTACGGGACAGATCAACCCACTCGCCTGCATCGCCGCCGCGGGAATGATGCTCGACGTGTTGGGCGAGAGAGCAGCCGCAGCAGCCGTGGAGGCTGCGGTGGCTGAGGTGGCCGGCGCTCTGCCATCGTTAGGCGCGGGGAAGATGGGAGCTTCCACCTCGGAGGTGGGCGACGCGGTGGCCGCGGTGGCCGGTTCTGTGGAAGTGCGGGCGTGAGCGCAAAGACCCTCTTCGAAAAGGTCTGGGATTCCCATGTCGTGTCCGGGAACGATCCTGCCCTCCTCTATGTGGACCTACATCTCATCCACGAGGTCACCTCTCCCCAGGCCTTCGCTGGTCTCGACAAGGAGGGACGAGCAGTTCGCCGTCCCGATCTCACCCTGGCCACTGTCGACCACGGGATCCCCACCACAGGTCGCAGCCTCGGCATCCGCGATCCCCTCTCCAAGAAGCAGATCGACACCCTGAAGGCCAACTGCGCCCGCCACGGAATCACCCTCTATGGGGTGGACGACCCCCGTCAGGGAATCGTCCATGTTGTCGGCCCCGAACAGGGATTCACCCAGCCGGGCATGCTGATCGTCTGCGGAGACAGCCACACCTCCACCCACGGCGCGTTCGGAGCTTTCGCCTTCGGGATCGGCACCTCCGAAGTGGAGCACGTCCTCGCCACCCAGACGATCTGGCGTTCGAAGCCGAAGACGATGGCGATCGAAGTCTTCGGGGCCCTGCCCCCGGGCGTCGCAGCGAAGGACCTGATCCTGGGGGTTATCGCCCGGCTCGGGGTTGCCGCCGGCCGCGGTCATGTCATCGAATACCGGGGACAGGCGATCACCAACCTGACCATGGAAGAGCGGATGACGGTGTGCAACATGTCCATTGAAGCCGGAGCCCGGGCTGGGGTGATCGCCCCCGACGAGACCACCTTCACGTATCTCAAGGACCGACCCTTCGCCCCGAAGGGCCAGGCGTGGGATGAAGCCCTCGAAGCGTGGAGGAGCTTGACCACGGACCCCGGGGCGAACTTCGACCGGGTCTACGACGTCGATGCCACGGAGCTGGTCCCCTACGTGAGCTGGGGTGTCAACCTAGCCCAATCGGTGCCCGTGACCGGCTCCGTCCCCGACCCCGACTCCTTCGACGACCCCGCAGAACGCAAAGCAGCCGCCCAGGCCCTCGACTACATGGCGCTCCAGCCTGGCACCCGGATGACGGAAGTCCCCGTAGACCACGTGTTCATCGGCTCTTGCACCAACGCCCGCATCGAAGATCTACGGTCGGCGGCTGCGGTCGTCGACGGCTCCAAAGTGCACCCGAGCGTCGAGGCAGTGGTGGTTCCGGGGTCGATGCAGGTAAAGGCCCAGGCGGAGTCGGAGGGTCTGGACCGGGTGTTCCGCTCGGCTGGGTTCTCCTGGAGGGATGCGGGCTGTTCGAGCTGTTTAGCGATGAACCCCGACATCATCCCCCCGGGGAAACGCTGCGCCTCGACCTCCAACCGCAATTACCGGGGTAGGCAGGGACGTGACGCTCGTACCCATCTGGTAAGTCCGGCCATGGCCGCGGCCGCTGCCGTCGTCGGACATTTCGTTGACGTGAGGGAGTGGTCGTGAAACCTGTTCGACGCGTCCAGGGCGGCGTGGTGGCCCTTCCCCGGCCTGACATCGACACCGATCAGATCATCCCTCAGCGGTATCTGAAGCGGATCGAACGTAGCGGCTACGGCGAGTTCCTGTTCTACGACTGGGCCCACGACGAGTCAGGCACCCCCAACCCCTCATTCGTCCTCAACGATTCAGCCCGATCCACGGCCAAGGTTCTGGTGGCTGGGCCCAACTTCGGCTGCGGCTCGTCCCGGGAACACGCGGTGTGGGCGATCCAGGACCGAGGCTTCGAGGCTGTAGTGGCCACTTCCCTCGCCGACATCTTCCGGGAGAACGCCATCAACATCGGCCTGCTTCCCATCGAGGCGTCCCAAGAGGTGGTGGAACGGCTCATGGAGATAGCAGCCGACCCGGAGGCAGAGGTCATCATCGACCTGGAGGAGCAGACCATCTACGGCCCTGACCTGCAAGCTCGGTTCACCATCGATGCCACGGCGCGGGAGCGGCTGCTGGCCGGCCTAGATCTCATCGGGGCGACCCTCCAACTCCAGGAGAGCATCGCCACCTACGAGGCAGACCGACCGGCCTGGCTACCGAGCTTGGGCGCCTAGTAAGCCGCGGGGTCGTCGAAGGGCTCGGCAGTGTCGGCCAGCCTGGCGGTGATCCATTCGTCGATCTCCGCCCACATGTCGTAGAGCCAGTCTTCCTGTTCCCCGGCGGGAGGGATGGACTCGGCTGGACAGGGCCAGATCTTCACCGCCACCCTGGTGTCCATCGGCATACCCCGCCAGATGTCGCCCATGCCCAGGAAGGCCTCCAGTCCGGCATGGCCGACGAAGAACACGTCAGACTTGGGGGGCGCTGCTTCCAGCGCCGCCATGACCCCAGCCGACCTCGGCGGCATGGTGTTCTCCAGGTCGGCGGCGCGCTCAGCAAGATCGGGACGACCCATTTCGGTGAGCTTCTCGATCGCCCGCAGGTGACGCCACCGTGTGTAGTTGCCCCCCTCCGGGAAGATCACAAAGGCGTCATCCGGGCCGAGGTCGGCGGCGATGGTCCTGATGGCCTCGATCACCGGAGCACCCTTCCGTCCCTCGGGGACGAAGGCGCAGGGAAGACGGTTGAGGATCACGTCGATAGCCGGATCCCACTGGAGGAATTCCTTGAGGACGATACGCGGCCGCCGGTGGTAGCCGTTGGTCAACGCGTCCATCAGCAGCATCGAGTCTCCAGGACCGGCATGGCGGCTCAGCACCAGCGCGGGGCGTCGCTCGCCCTGTCCGACGGTGCGAGGACGGGGCCCTTCCCGCACGAGAGTCAGCTTGAAAGTGAATTTGGCCGAAGCCACCACCCGTCGCAGCATCCAGGCTAGGAGCCTGTAGTGGGCCTGCATGAAGGCGGGGCTGTCGACCTTCCAGCCGAACCCCGAACCCACCCAAAGCAGGAACAGGGCCACCAGAGACGTCGCGTTCACCAGCATGTAGAGGAAGAGGAACCAGATGATGCGGAGGATCCGCCACTTGCCTGGGACGTAACGGGAGACGAAAGCCGCCACCGGAACCATCACCGGCAAGGTGGCCACCGCCAAAGAGACTGCCCCGACCACGGCCGGACCCAACAACACCCTTCGCAGAATCTTGGGCGGGGGCTTGATCATGACCTGTGCTCCAGATAATCCCGCGAAGCCCTGTAGGCGTTGGCGATCAGGTCGGGGGTAGTCGAGACATCTCGCCACCTGAGCTGACGGCGGTCGTCGAAGGCCACCGGGTTCCCCGACGGAAGCACGTGGATCTGAACACCTTCGGGAAGGTTCTCCAGGGCGTTGGTGAAGCTGTGACGGCGGGCGATCTCGAAGGCGATCAGAGCAGACTCGTGGAGGCGACGGGGTGGCCTCAACGGTGCCTCCACCCGACCGACCTGAAGAACGTAGATCACCGTCGCCCCCAGGCCTACCGCCCGGGCCAGGGGAACCGAGTCCACCAGGCCACCGTCGTAGAAGTGCTCACCGTCGATCTCGACGGGAGGAAACAGAGCAGGCACCGCCGCAGAGGCCATCAGGGCCGGAACGAGAGGACCCTCGGTGAACCAATACTCGGCTGCTCGCTCGATCGACGCTGCCACGCACTGGAAGGGAACCTCCAGGTCTTCGATCCTGCGATCCGACCCGTGCACGTGCTCCAGGATCGTTCGCAACTCTCCGCCGTGATGGACAGCAGAACGAAAGGTGAGGATGTTGCGCAGCCTGGCTGCCAGGTTCCCCGACAACAGCTCGGATGCGGCCAGCTCCTCCCAAAGATCCACAAGGCGCTTCACGCCGGTCGGTCTGGGATCATCGGCGACTACAGAGCCGTTGAAGGCGCCGATCGAGGTTCCCAACACCAGGTCGGGGAGAACCTCCGCCTCGGCGAGGGCTCGGAGCATCCCCACCTCCACCGCTCCCCAGCGACCACCACCTCCGAGTACGAAGGCAGTGGTCAACCCGACTCCTCCTCGATGTACCACTCGGTGAAATCCCGGCACCGTCCGTCTTCGGCAAAGTAGATCACGAACAGGTTCCGATAACGCATCGGCGGATCGTGGTACTGGGTCCTTCCCACCACGATGGCCAGGTCATCGGTCTCCACCAGGGGGAGCCACTCGAACTCCCAGTTGTCCTCTTCGTCGCCGATCTCCTGCCAGCGCCGGACTATCTCTTCCGACCCGTGCCACTCCCCGTCGGCGGTCTGGGGGTCGTAGACCGCTTCAGGCGTGAATAGGGCCGCGATGTGTTCAGGGTCGTTGCTGCTCCAGGCGAGGACATAGCCATCCATCCACTGGTCGAGGCGTTCACTCATGGCGATGAAGTTAACCGGCGCCCGGACTCCAGGCTGATTTCAGAAAAACTTTCCGGATTGGGCCTGTTCTGGGTGGTTTCTGTCACAGGGGGAACGTATGTTCTACGGGGATGGAGTGGGATCACATCACTACCGACGAAATCGAACAGCAGGTGCTGGCCGCCCAGGAAGCTGTCGCCAAATTGCGTTCTTTCCAGATGGAAGCCCTCGAGGAGCTGGATCGCAGGCAGATCGCCACTGCCGACGGGTCTAGGAGCATGGTCGAGTGGGTGGCCGCACGGTTGGATGTGGGCCCGGATACTGCGAAGAGACTGGTGGGGACCATGCGTAGGACCTGTGACCGTCCTGACCTGCGGGAAGCTCTGGCTGAGGGGGTGTCTTTGG
>JBHHWH010000036.1:0-23230 GCA_046756405.1 Acidimicrobiia bacterium
CAGGCCTCCGAGGCCGCGGCCCAGTGGGCGGTGGAGACCGGTCTCGCCGGGGTGGTGGGGGTTGCGAATCAGACCGATTTCCTTCGCCCCATGTCCGAAGGGGTCCTCGTCGGGGAGGCGACTCCGGTTTATCGGGGTCGGAGCCAGCAGCTCTGGCAGGTGAAGCTGACCCGGGGCGACGACGGCATGCTGGTGGCCACGGGTCAGGTTCGTCTCCACAACCTGAAGAAGCGGTCCCAGCACCGATAGATCAGCCTGGCTCTATGTCCTCTTTCCTGTGACCCTCCAAATCGGATCCCTTGAGATCAACCCGCCGGTGGTGCTGGCACCCATGGCGGGGATCACCAACGCTCCCTTCCGCCGGCTGTGCCGGGAGTACGGGGCCGGGGTGTATGTCTCGGAGATGATCGGGGCCCGGGGCCTGGTGGAGCGAAACGAGAAGACCCTGGAGCTGGCGCGTTTCGCCGAGGACGAAGATCCCCGTTCGATCCAGCTCTACGGCACCGACCCGGGGTCCATGGGCGAGGCGGTGGCTCACCTGGTGGAGGAGGTAGGGGTGGACCACATCGACCTCAACTTCGGCTGTCCCATGGGGAAGATCACCCGCCACGGCGGAGGGGCGGCTCTCCCCTGGAAGACAGAGCTGTTCCGGGCCATCGTTCGGGCTGCGGTTAGCAACGCCAGGTCGGTCCCGGTGACGGTGAAGCTACGTACGGGCATCGACGAGGAGCATCTCACCTACCTTGATGCCGGGTTGATCTCCGCCGAGGAGGGAGTGGCTGGGATCGCCCTCCATGCCCGGACCGCCCGCCAGCTCTACTCAGGACGCTCAGACTGGTCGGCCATCGCTCGGCTGAAAGAGACCGTGGCTGCGGTTCCCGTCCTCGGCAACGGGGACATCTGGACCGCCGGGGATGCCCTGACCATGGTGGAACAGACGGGATGCGATGGGGTGGTGGTGGGCCGAGGCTGTCTGGGCCGGCCCTGGCTGTTCCGGGACCTGGCCGACGCCTTCGCCGGCCGGGTGCCCCAGGAGCCGCCCTGTCTCGGGGAGGTCGGCAGGATCATGGTTCGCCACGCCCGCCTGCTGGTCGACCACTTCGGGGAAAAGATCGGGATCAACCTGTTCCGCCGTCACCCGCCCTGGTACTTGAAGGGTTTCCCGGTGGGCCCGGCGCTGCGGGACGCCTTCGCCCGGGTCTCGTCGACTGACGAGCTGGAGGTCCTGGTGGACAAACTCGACCCGGACCTCCCCTTCCCGGCGGAGGCCCACCGCATGGTCCGCGGCCACAGCCAGGGTCCCCGCCCGGTCCGCCTCCCCCAAGACTTCCTCACCACCCGCACCACCGCCGCGCTCCCCGCAGCCGCCTCAGAGCCCGTCTCCGGCGGCTAACCACGAACCTAATGCACCAGGGCCCGGATATGGGCCTCCACGCAAAAAAGGTCGCGCCTAGCGGGAGGCGTACCCCGCGACAGCAGCCAGGAAGGCGTGGGCCATGGCGTCGAGGGTGCGGCCTTCGTGGTCCCGGCTCGGATCCACCTCGACAAAGTCGAAGGCCACCACCTTGGGATGGGCGGCGCAGGTCCGTACTCCTTCGGTCAAATCGCGGACGGTCATGCCCCCAGGCCGGGCGCCGGGGCAACCAGGGGCGAAGGCAACGTCGAGGACGTCGATATCCACGTCCACGTAGATGCGGTCGCAGCGGGTCTCCAGGTCGGCCAACGCTCTCGCCACCACCGCGTCCGCCCGTCCTTCCACCTCGGTCAGGGTGAGCACGGTGACTCCCGCCTCGTCGCAGTAGGTCCGGTAGGTCGCGGAGTTGGCGAAGGAGTGGATGCCGATCTGGACCACGTTGCCTCCAGGTAGTCCCTCCCCTTCGATCAGGCCCCGAATGGGGGTGCCGTTGGCGGGGCCCAGCTCCAGGGTGCGAACATCGTGGTGGGCGTCGAAGGTAACCACCCCCACGCGCTCCAGATCACCCAGGGCTGCCACCAGGGGTCGGGTGATGGCGTTGTCCCCGCCCAGGTAGAGCCGCAGTGGCACCTCAGCCAGCCCTTCGGCGAGCTCCCGCACCGCCTCTGGCATCTGGTACATGTCCAGCTCCGAGACCGGCCAGTTCCCCACATCCCGCACCGGTACCTCCCCGAAGTCGATCCCCCACTCCCCGTGATAGGTAGAGAACCGTCCCAGCCGCTCCCGCATCTCCAGGGGGGCCAGGTCGGCCCGGGAGGGGCTCAGCGACGCCTTCGACGAGGGCACACCCACCACCAAGATCTCCGGCTCCGGCGTGTCGCCGGCCAGCCAGACGTCGGCCCGGGGCCAGTGGGGGTCAGTGATCGGCATTGAGCATGGGGATGTCGACGCTCCGTTCCCGCGCCACCTTGCGGGCCTTGGAGTAGCCGGCGTCGACGTGGCGCATGACACCGGTACCGGGGTCGTTGGTGAGCACCCGCTCCAGGCGGAGGGCTCCCTGATCGGTGCCGTCGGCCACCACCTGGGCACCGGCGTGGATGGAGTTGCCTATACCCACCCCACCGCCGTGGTGGACCGCCACCCAGGCGGCACCGGAGGCGGTGTTGAGGAGGGCGTTGAGGATGGGCCAGTCGGCGACGGTGTCGGAGCCGTCGGCCATGGCCTCCGTCTCCCGGTAGGGGGAGGCCACCGAGCCGGAGTCGAGGTGGTCCCGGCCGATGACGATGGGCGCTGACACCTCTCCGGACCCCACCAGCTCGTTGAAGCGGAGGCCCGCCAGGTGCCGCTCGCCGTAGGAGAGCCAGCAAATCCGCGCCGGTAGCCCCTGGAACTCCACCCGCTCTTCCGCCATGCGCAGCCACCGATTCAGGGGCTCGTTGTCGGGGAACAGCTCGGCGATGGCCCGGTCGGTGGCGTGAATGTCGGCCGGATCTCCGGAGAGGGCCACCCAGCGGAAGGGCCCCGACCCTTCGCAGAACAGCTCCCGGATGTAGGCGGGGACGAAACCCGGGTAGGAGAAGGCGTCGCCATAGCCGGCGGTCTGGGCCTCGCCGCGCAGGTTGTTGCCGTAGTCGAAGACCTCGGCGCCGGCCCGCATGAAACCCACCATGGCCTCGCAGTGGGTGGCCATCGATTCCCGGGCCGCCTTGATGTAGGTGTCGGGGTCCTCATCACGGAGCCGGGCGGCTTCCTCCAGGGTGTATCCGGCGGGCACGTACCCGTAGAGGGGGTCGTGGGCGGAGGTCTGGTCGGTGACGATGTCGATGTCCACCCCACGACGCAGCAGCTCACCGAAGACCTCGGCGGCGTTGCTCAACAGCCCT
Organism: Acidimicrobiia bacterium; assembly: GCA_046756405.1. Lineage (GTDB taxonomy): Bacteria > Actinomycetota > Acidimicrobiia > Spongiisociales > ZC4RG35 > JBHHWH01. The sequence continues at coordinate 3,298 of JBHHWH010000036.1, forward strand.
ATCGACATCGCCTTGCGGTCCCGCTTCGCCGCCAGGGCCAGGTCGACGGCCTCCTCGATCGAGTCAGCCTGAACGTCGAGATAGCGGGTCTCCAGTCGGCGTTCGATGCGGCGGGGGTCCACCTCCACGCAGAGGGCCACTCCGCCGTTCATGGTGATGGCCAGAGGCTGGGCGCCTCCCATGCCACCGAGGCCGCCGGTGAGGGTGATGGTTCCCGCCAGGGTGCCGCCGAAGCGTTTCTCGGCGATAGCGGCGAAGGTCTGGTAGGTGCCCTGGAGGATCCCCTGGGTGCCGATGTAGATCCAGGAGCCGGCGGTCATCTGCCCGTACATCATCAGCCCCTTGGCCTCCAGCTCCCAGAAGTGTTCCAGGGTGGCCCAGCGGGGGACGATGAGCGAGTTGGCGATTAACACCCGGGGGGCCATCTCGTGGGTGCGGAACACACCCACCGGCTTTCCCGACTGGACGAGGAGGGTCTCATCGTTTTCCAGCCGCTCCAGGGTGCGGACTATTACCTCCAGCGACTCCAGGTTGCGGGCCGCCTTGCCCCGGCCGCCGTAGACCACCAGGTTCTCCGGGTCCTCGGCGACATCGGGGTCGAGGTTGTTGAGCAGACACCGCAGCGCCGCCTCCTGAAGCCATCCCTTGGTGTTGAGTTGGTGACCCCGAGGGGCATGAAGGGGGAAGGAGAGGTCGATCATGTCGCCCCGAGACTAGAGGGCGAAACGCTCAGCCCGTCAGCGCAGCGACGACCTCGTCGATGGTGGAGATCGCCCTCCATGGGGAAGGCATAGAGTCCAACTCGACCAGCACGCTCACCAAGCGACCCCCGGGGTCCGCCAGCAACAGCCCCTGGGCGTAGGAGACCATCAGTGGAGCACCTTCCGGTCGGCCGGCGCCCGGATCGACGATGGTCTCCCAGTAGGGTTCCTTGGTTCGATCGTCGAGGAAGAAAACGCCTTCCGTCTTCGGCACCAGCGCAGCGAAGGCAGCCAGGTCGTAGAGCCTCCCCTGGGGGTCTTCCTCTCCCGCATACAGTCTTGCCGGATGGGGGATCTCCACATAGGCCATCCCGTTCCATACGAGGTCAGGGTCCCCGGCGAGAACCTTCGAGACCGCCACGTGGAGAACGGAGGTGACAATCCTCGCTGGCGAGCCGGGCACCGGAGCGTACGCCTGACCAGGCTCGACACCCACAATGGCTCCACGGACCACCAGATCTGCTCGCGAGGCCAGGTCAGCTGGCGACGACGCTGGCTCGTAGTCCAGCTTGTAGATCCGTACTGCTTCGACGAAAACCGAGAAACGATCAACCTCCGCTGTGGTCTGCTCAACCTCCGCGGTGACCAGCCCGGGCTGGCACGCAGCCAACAAGAGCAGAGCGACAATCGAAGCAATTCCGCGTATCTTCACGGTCCCCTATTCCTTGACGCCTGTTTGATGCTCGACCACATCTCGATAGTTCCCCTATTGCTGATCATTTCTTAGTGCTCGACGTTTATGTGGGTGATCTTGTGGTGTGAGTTTGTATCGGCGGTACTGAACGCCTGTATTCTGGGATCTCGACATTGAGCATGCAGTCGTCGTACGGGGGGTCGTGTCGAGGATCTCGAGGATTACGCGAGCGCCCCCAGCGCGTTGACGAAGAGCCGCCCTACCCCTACTTGCGCAGCATGGCGTCGAGGCGCCTCGCCGCAATGGCAGCCCCGGCCAGGCCCATGACCAATAGGAACAGGGTGTGTCCGATCAACGTGATGTCGAGGATGCCGAGGCTGAACCCCCGCAGCAGCGCCGTTCCGTGGTACAGGGGGGAGAGCCGAGCGACCTGCTGGATCAACGGCGGGTACACGTCGAGGGGGTAGAAGGTCCCGGAGAATAAGAACAGCGGCATGGTCACCAGGGCCACCATGTCAAAGTCCTTCCACGACCTCATGAAGGTGGTGGCGGCCAGCCCTACCGCACCGAAGGCGAACCCGATCAGCACCGCCCCGGGGATGGTGAACAGCGCCCACCACGAGGTGGTGACGCCCATCAACGCCATGATCCCCACGAAACTGGTGGCATAGAGGGCGCCCCGCAGCAGGGCCCAGCCGATCTCGCCGATGGCGATGTCCATGGGCTGCATCGGAGTGGTGAGGATTCCCTCGTAGACGTTGCCGAAGCGGAGCTTGAAGAAGATGTTGAAGGTGGTCTCGGTGACCGCTCCGTTCATCGCCGAGGCCGCCATCAGCGCCGGGGCGACGAAGGCGGTATAAGGCACCGCCACCCCGGCAGGCCCTTGGACTTCGCCCACCATGGCGCCGATGCCGATCCCGATGGAGAACAGGTAGAAGACCGGTTCGAAGAACCCGCTGAACACCACCTTCCACAGCCGCCGGTAGACCAGATAGTTGCGCTCCCAGATGCGGTGGGCACGGAAGGGGGTCACCTTGCCGAGGGGGGTGATCCGGGTGGGGGCGGAGACGCTCACGGACGCAGCCTCCGATCCAGGAAACGCACCGACAGGTAAAGACCGGCCGCGGTCATCACCAGCAGGTAGGTGAGGTGGACCCACATTGGCGTGGCGGTGACCACCGGGGCTCCTACGCCAGGCAGGGCGATCTTGCGCACCATCTCCACACCGTGGAACAGGGGAGTGGCATAGGCGACGGGCTGGAGGAATGAGGGCAGGCGGCTGATGGGGAAAAAGGTTCCGGAGAAGAGGAACAGGGGGACGATGCCGAAGCGGAATAGGGTGGAGAGGCTGGAGCCGTTCTCTCTGGTGGCGGTCCAGGGCGTGATGGCGCTCATGAAGGCCAGTCCGGTGAGGACGCTGGGGGGTACGGCCCGCAGAGCCGGTCCTATCTCGACGGCGCCGAAGAGCACTGCGATGGTGGCGAACACCCCGAGGATGAGGGCGAGGCGGATGGTCGCCCAGATGAAACGGCCAACGATGATGTCCCGGGTGCTGATCGGGGTGGTGATTGCTCCGTGGAAGTGTTTCCGCCACAGGATTCCCGCCAACACCGGGAACGATCCGTCGGAGGCACCGTTCTGCATCCCCGAGGCGGCCATGAGACCGGTGGCCACGAAGGCCAGGTAGGTGAGTCCCAGCTCCCCGGTTCCCTGGTCCACCAGCCTTCCCAGACCGGCTCCCATAGCGGCGAGGAAGAAGATCGGGTTGACCAAAGAGGAGATAACCGTGCCCCGCCAGGTGCGGCGGTAGGAGAGGATCTCGGCTTCGACGATGCGCAGCGGAGCGGTGATGGTGGTCATCAGTCGATGAGCCGGCGCCCGGTGAGACGCAGGAACACGTCCTCGAGGGTGGATCGGCGCACCAGGACCTGCTCTGGTTCGACGCCACGGTCGTGCAGGCCCCGCTGGGTCTTTTCGGCGTCCTCGGTGTAGAGCAGGATCCGGTCGGCGAGGATCTCGGTCCGGGCGGCCAGCCCTTCGATCTGGGCGGCGATCTCCTCCTTGGTGCCTTCGGGGAACCTCAGCTCCACCACCTCCCGGGGGGCGTAGCGCTCGATCAGGTCAAGGGGAGAGCCTTCGGCCACGATCTTTCCCTTGTCCATCACCACCAGGCGGTCGCAGAGCTGCTCCGCCTCGTCCATGTAGTGGGTGGTGATGATCAGGGTGGCACCATCCCGCTTCAGCCTGTAGAGGCGATCCCAGAGGAGATGGCGGGCCTGGGGGTCGAGACCCGTGGTGGGCTCGTCGAGGATCACCAGCTCCGGTTCGTTGATGAGGGCCCGGGCGATGGTGAGCCGCCTCTTCATCCCTCCCGAGAGGGAGTCCACCTTGGAGTTGCGTCGCTCCTCCAGCTCGGCGAAGGCCAGCAGCTCGTCGATGCGTTCCCAGATCCGCTTCCGCGCCATATCGTGGTAGCGGCCATAGACGTAGAGGTTCTCGGCGACGGTCAGCTCCAGGTCGAGGTTGTCCTCCTGAGGGACGACCCCGATGCGCTGGCGGATGGCCCGACCCTGGGTGTTGGGGTCGAGACCGAACACGGAGAGTTTGCCGTCGGTGATGGGGCTCACCGTGGTGATCATCTTCATCGTCGACGTCTTGCCGGCGCCGTTGGGACCCAGGAATCCGAAGGCTTCCCGGATCTTGATGTCGAAGTCGATGGCGTCGACGGCGACGAAGTCTCCGAACTTCTTGGTCAGGCCGCGGGCTTCTACGAGGATGTCATTCATGAACATCCCGACAGTAATGGTTTGCCGGCTCAGTCAGTATTTCTCCCGATGGATGACTGCCTCCTGCGGCTTGCGGCCACCGAACCTGGCTGGCTTGGCGGTATCGGCGGGGTACCCCAGCGCCACCGCGTAGCGGGTGACCTTCCCCTCGGGAACGTCGAGGAAGACACGAGCGTCTTCGTCTCGATGGAGGGTGATGGGACAGGAGGCCACCCCGCGGGTTTTCGCCGCCAGCATGATGTTCTGTGCCACACGTCCCAGGTCGAACTCGTAGCCCTCGGGCTCCCGAACCAAGACAATCGTGGCCGCCGAGTCCCGTACCGGCTGGGTGAAGTCGCCACATTCGGCCAGGCCCTGGAGCCGGTCCCGGTTGGTAACGACGATGAAGGACCAGTTCTGGCGATTCTTCGAGCTCCCGGTCCACCGGGCCGCCTCCAGGATGGCGTCCAGGTCCTCTGAGGAGAGGGGCTCGGGTCGATAGTCACGGAGGGCGCGCAGGCCGAGGATCAGGTCGTAGCAGTCGCTCATGGAGTCCGAGCCTAGGACGAGGGGTAGAGGATGAGTTGGGTGCAGCGCAAAAGGGCGAGCGGCCTGCCGTCCTCTTCGGCGGTGACTTCCACATCCCATACTTGGGTGGTGCGGCCCCCGTGAACCAGCCGGGCGGTGGCGACCAGCACTCCGTCGAGGAGCGTCCTTAAGAAGTTGGCCTTCATCTCGATGGTGGTGAATCCGATGGCGCCGTCGGGCCAACTCGCTACGCAGCCGTAGCCGGCGGTGGTATCGGCGAGGGCGACGACAGCCCCGGCATGAAGGTAGCCGTTGGGGGCGGTGTGGCGGCGCCCCACCTCACAGCGCATGACGGCGTGACCCTTGGACAACTCGACGATCTCTTGTCCCAAGAGATCGGGAAGCCGTCCCGAGGCCTCTTCGTTCAGGGCAGGGACCAGATCGGTGGGCTCCCGCGGGTAGGTGGGCAGCTCAGGCATGGTCACGAAAGGGTAATGAGGCCTGGTGGCCTCGACATCCGATATCTTGGAGGCGACCGCCATTCCAGAGGAGCCGTTCCACCATGCCCACACCCCACATCTCCGCCGAGAAGGGAGACTTCGCTCCCTCGATCCTGCTTCCGGGCGATCCGCTGCGGGCCAAGCACATAGCGGAGAACTTCCTCGAAGGAGCCCGTCAGGTGACCGCGGTCCGCAACATGTTGGGGTTTACCGGCACCTACCGGGGCATCCCCATCTCGGTAATGGGCACCGGCATGGGGATCCCATCGGCGTCGATCTACGCCACCGAGCTGGTGGCCGAGTACGGAGTGGAGAGGCTGATCCGGGTCGGCTCCTGTGGGGGGATCCTCTCCTCGGTGAAGATCCGCGATGTGATCCTGGCCATCGGTGCCTGCACCGACTCCGGGGTCAACCGGGTGCGCTACGGCGGCTACGACTACGCCGCCACCGCCGATTTCGCCCTCCTTAGCGCCGCCGCCGAGGCAGCTGAGGCTAAGGATGTGCAGGTGAAGATTGGCAACGTCCACTCCGCCGACCTCTTCTACAACCCGGACCCGGGGGCCTTCGACCGCATGGAGGCGATGGGAGTACTGGCTGTGGAGATGGAGGCGGCGGGTCTCTACGGCGTTGCTGCCGAAAAGGGCGCCAGGGCGCTGACGATCCTCACCGTCTCCGACCATGTGCGCACCGGGGAGGCCACCACATCTGAGGAGAGGCAGCAGACCTTCACCGACATGGTGGGCATCGCCCTGGAGACGGTCCGGATCGACGTCGGCGGTTAGCCCACCAGATACTGGACACGGATCGCCTCGGCGGTGATCGGAGCGACGTAGTCGCGGGCCACCACCTGGTGATCGGGATGGTCCCGGTAGATGCGCCAGTCCTCCGCGGAGTCGAAGTCGGCGACCAGGGCGAAGTCGGCGTTTCCGGCGATTCCGAGGTCGAGGCCGAACTCGTAGCGCCGGATCTGCGGGATGGCCTCGGGGAGGCGGGCGAGGGCCTCGAGGAGGGCTTGTTTCTCGGCGTCGGTGGTCTGCTCGTTGAAGCGGAGCATGAGGGTATGGCGAAAGGTGCTCATGGCCAGAGTCAACCAGGCCTCGTCCTAACCTGCGGCGTCCATGTCCCCTGAGCGCTCTCTGATCCGTGATGCGATTGCTGACGCGGTCCCGCTGTTCGTCCCGGCGATCCCGTTTGCCTTCGTCATCGGACTGGTGATAGTGGAGTCGGGGATCAACCCCTTTGTGGGATGGTCCAGCTCTTGGATCATCTTTGGTGGCGCGGCACAGCTCACTCTCGTTAGCCTGCTGGGGTCGGGGGCGGTGGTAGCGGCCGCGGTCACCGCAGGGCTGGTGGTCAACGTCCGTTACCTGATGTACTCGGCCGCTCTGGCGCCCCCCTTCCAGGCCCAGCCACGATGGTTCCGTTACCTGGGCCCTTACCTGCTCATCGATCAGCTCTTCGCCCTTGCCATCCTCAGGGCAGAGGACGATCCGCGGCGGCTTCGGATCTACTACCTGGCTGCCGGAATGACCTTCTGGGTCATGTGGCAGGCCACCACTGCGCTGGGTCTGGTGGTCGGTCCGGTGGTGCCGGAGGCTTGGCAGCTCGAGTTCGCGGTGACGATCCTCTTCCTGGGCCTCATCGTCCTGGGCATTGACAAGTATCCGAAGGCAATAGCAGCCATAGTGGGTGCGGGAGTTACCTATCTCAGCGCGGGCCTCCCCAACCGTGCCGGGCTCCTGGTAGGTGCCGTCGTCGGGGTAGTAGCCGGGACGATCGCCGAGAGGTTCCGGTCGTGACCGCCTTTCTCGCCATCCTTGCTGTGGGCGTGGGGTCCTATCTGCTGCGAGCCGTGTTCGTCCTCTCCCTGGCGAAGCGTCGCATACCCGATGCCCTGTTGGTGGCGTTGCAATTTGTGGGGCCGGCGGTGCTTTCCGCCCTGGTGGTGGCCCTGCTAATCGACGACCGGGGGCGTGTGGTCGCAGGCCTTCCGGAGGTGGCGGCCTTCTTGGTCGGTGGGCTGGTGGCGCACAAGACCCGCAACCACGTCTACACCCTGGTGGTGGGTCTTTCGGTCTTCTGGCTGGTGGGCGCCCTGGTCTAACCCTTTGCATGAGGGCCGGGAAAAAGACCCCATTCTCCACGGCGCGCATCAAGGTTTCATGGCTAGGTTGAAGGCACCGTGGACGCCCACAAGGGGCGCCCTGTCGGGAGGAGGAATATGACAGATACACAGGAGCGTCAAGCACCTGCCGGTGGTCTCGACGAGTACTTCAAGATCAGCGAGAGAGATTCCAGCGTCGCTACCGAGGTGCGGGCCGGGGTGACGACCTTCCTGGTGATGGGTTACATCATCTTCGTCAACCCCAACATTCTCTCGGCAGCCGGCCTTGATGCCGGGGCCGTGGCTGCGGCTACCGCGCTGGTGGCGGGACTGCTCACCATCCTCATGGGGGTGGTGGCCAACTACCCCATCGCTATGGCCGCGGGACTGGGCATCAACGCTGCGGTGGCCTTCGGTCTGGTGTTGGGTGACGGCCTAAGCCCTGCCGGTGCCATGGGAGTCATCGTTCTCGAAGGTCTCATCGTCGCTGCCCTGGTGGTGGTGGGTCTGCGCGAGGCGATCATGACCGCAGTGCCGGTGAGCCTGAAGCGGGCCATTGGAGTGGGCATCGGACTGTTCATCCTGTTCATCGGGTTCGTTCAGGGTGAGCTGATCGCCCAGGGTGACCCTGATCCGATCGTGAGGTTCGTCTTCCCCAGCACCGCGGGCGCCGCGGTAACCCTCATCGGACTGCTGATCACCGTGTGGCTCTACTCGAAGAAGATACCGGGAGCGCTGATCATCAGCATCCTGGCCACCACTGTGGTGGCCTTGATCCTCGGTGTAGCAGCGATGCCTGACACCTTCGTGGTGACACCCAGCTTCGCCACCCTGGGCCAGTTCGATCTGGGCAACGTATTCACCCAGCTCGGGTTCGTGGCGGCGGCGTTGACGATCTTCAGCTTCATGCTGACGGACTTCTTTGACACCATGGGTACCGCCACTGCCGTTGTGGAACAGGCCGGCTTGACCGACGAGGACGAGAACATCCCCGGAATCGGCAAGCTGCTGTTTGTTGACTCCATCGGTGCTGCCGTAGGTGGTGCTGCCGGTGTTAGCTCCAACACCAGCTACATCGAGAGCGCAGCCGGTGTTGCCGAGGGAGGCCGAACGGGGCTTACTTCGGTGGTGACCGGAATCCTGTTCTTGATTGCCATCTTTGTCACTCCGCTGGCCACTTTGGTTCCCGCCCAGGCGACGGCACCCGTGCTGATCCTGGTCGGGTTCCTGATGGCGGGGCTGATCAAGGGCATCGACTTCGATGACTTCGAGGAGGGTTTCCCAGCCCTTCTCGCCATCGTGCTCATGCCCCTGACCTTCAGCATCACCGTCGGCATCGGTGCCGGTTTCGTGATGTACGCGCTGGTCAAGGTGGTGAAGGGCAAGGCCGGAGACATTCATCCCCTGATGTGGGTGGTCACCCTGGCCTTCCTGGTCTACTTTGCGCAGGCGGTTCTGGGGCCCGCCATCTCGGCCTGAGGCCGCAGAGCAAGCAATCGGAGAGGGGCCTGTTCGCAGGCCCCTCTCTTCGTGTTCAGGCGAGTCCCCAGCCGTCGAAGTCACCGTCGACAAGGTCGTAGAGCTTGGCCACGTCGGGGGCGAGCTCCCGGGTCAGGGCGGCCTCGGTCTTGGGGGTGAGGGTGGTGTCGATCCTGGGGGCAGGGCGGGTGGTGATCTTCTGGTGGAGGTTCCGCAGCCGCCAGGAACGGTTGAGCAGGCTTCGGTATCCGGGAAGCTCCCCGAACCTTCGGAGACCCGGTCGGGGGACGCGAAGCCGGTTACCCCGGTGGACCTCGCGGTCGAGGGAGGGAGGGCGCCACGAAGGGTCCACGCCGAGGAACTCAAAGACCCGAGCCACGGTGGCCGCCCGCTGCCGGCGGAGGCTCTCCGTGGTGAGGACCAGGATGTGCTCCTGGGGGAAGCGCTCCAGGTACGGCTCGAGCTGCCAGGCGTACATGCTGGTGAGCAGGTAATCACGGTTGGCGGCGAAGGCCTCTTCGATGGGCCGGGCTTCTACACCGTCGGCCACGGTCTGGCGATACATGGAGACCATCCTCTCGAGGGGATGCCGTACCAGGTAGATGAGGCGGACGTCGGGGAGTGTGTCGGCGATCCGTGCCGCCACGTCGGGGTCGTCGTGGCGCTTGGTGTAGTTTGGCGAGGCCTCACCCACAGCGGTAGCGGCTCCGGCTTCGGCGAACTGGGCTTCGTACCAGCCGATACCCAGTTTCCAGTTGCGTCGTTCCACGAAGAAGTCCAGCTCCTTGGTCTCGGGCATGAAGACTTCGGGGTGGTGCCGGAGGTAGTGGTAGAGGCTGGTGGTGCCGGTCTTCATCGCCCCGATGATCAAGAAGCTCGGCACCATCATCGGAGGCTACCGCCAACGGAAGTGATACGGTCTGCCGATGACCCACTGCTGCGATCCGGTGTCGTATCGCCGCTTCTTCAACCGCAAGGAGGCTCAGCGCCGCCTCCGCGCCTACCGAAGGCGGGGCCTGGACCCCATGGCTCGAAGCATGGTCGAGTTCTTGAAGACCCAGCCCATCGCCGGTTCGGCGGTGCTCGAAGTCGGTGGAGGAGTAGGCGACCTCCAGGTGGAGCTGTTCGAGGCGGGCGTGGCCGAGGCGGTGAACATCGAGCTTTCCTCCGGCTACGAAGAGACGGCCGCCGAGCTGTTAAGGGCCGAGGGTTTGGAGGGCCGGGCCAAGCGGCTGACCGGTGATTTCGTCGAACGCCAAAACGAGTTGCTGCCCGCCGACATCGTGGTGCTCAATCGGGTGGTGTGTTGTTATCCGTTTATGGAGGAGATGATGCGGGCCTCGGCAGCGAAGACTCGGCGCTTCCTGGCGGTGGCCGTCCCCCGGGAGAAGTGGTGGATCAGGGCAGCCCTCGGGATCGGGAACGTGTTCTTGAGCCTCAAGGGCTGTGGCTTCAGGGCCTTCGTCCATCCTCTGGACGGCATCGAGGCGGTGGCCGCAGAGGAGGGTCTCGTTGTGGTCCACCGCGATAACAACGTGTTCTGGCAGGCCCTGGTCTGGGAGCGGCCGGCGTAGTCGCCCTTACGGTTCGGGGTCCGGGTCGGGTGGGGCCGGACGGATGGTGTCGGAGAGATACGAGTAGTTCCCGTCGGTGCAGTACACCTGTCCTTCCACGACGAACTTCCCGTTGGGAAGCCTCGTGGTCTGAAAGCGAGCCACCGTCCTTCCGTCTTCCAGGACTGTGAACCAGTCTGAAGAATCTCCCCTTCGAACGACGACATGGTTCCTGGCCTCCTCCGGCAGGTTGGCACGGTCCTGGAAGCCGCGGACCCTCGCGGCCACCGCGTCCTCCGGGGTGTCCCACCCGTAGTCGGCCGGATATTGGATGAGAGCGGATTGGGCGATGCCGAAGCTACAGCCGGCGTCAGCCTGGCCGGCATCGGCGGAGAAAATGCCTGACAGCGCAGTGGTGCCGACGACCGCCAGGATGGCCGCCAGGCCTGCCACCGCGCCGAGTTTTCCACGGGCAGAGAAACGGCTGTTCGGTTCTCCCATCGAGGTTGAAGCTACCTCATACCCGCGGCGCTTCCACCACCGTCAGGTCGGGGGCGGCCCTTCGACCGCCCCCGGCTGCTCGCTAAAACGCAGGCTTAGGTATGCGAGCGTGGAGACTCACCTCAGCTACAGCCCGTGGTGTCCCCGCAGGTGAGGCAGACGTAGCAGCTTCCGTTGCGGACCGTCATATGGCCGCAGTTGGAGCAGACCGGAGCGTCGCCCATCTTCTCCGAAAGGGCCATGTCGACTGTGTCGCCGGCACCGTCGGGGGCCCCCCCGGCGGCCACGAACTCGGCAGCCGCCTTCACCGCGTCGACGTCCCTTTCGGCGGCGGCGTCGCTGAGATCGAGCTGGACCCCGGCGTCCACGGCGATCCCTTTCGGCGGTCCCGGAATGTCGCCGTCCCGTACCGGAGGCACCTGGGCCAGCTCGTCCCTGTGGAGGTACTCCACCCCCAGGGCACGGAAGACGTAGTCGATGATCGAGTTGGCCATCTTGATATTCGGATGGCCTTCCACCACACCTCTGGGCTCGAAGGTCTGGAAGGTGAAGGTGTCCACGAATTCCTCCAGCGGCACCCCGTATTGGAGACCCTTGGAGACGGCGATGGCGAAACAGGACAGGATGCCCTTCAGGGTCGCTCCTTCCTTGGCCAGGTCGATGAAGATCTCGCCGAGGGTGCCGTCGTCGTACTCGCCGGTGCGGAGGAAGATCTTGTGACCTCCCACCCGGGCCTCCTGGTTGAATCCCCTCCGCCGTGCCGGGAGGAGGAACCGGGGCGGCTTCATTCCCTGGGCGTAGGCCTGGGTGGGGGAGATGCCCACGGGAATGTTGCCCCAGTGGAGGGCCTTCTCCTTCTCCACCGACTCGGTGATGGCGGCCGGCTCGTCTTCGATCTCCTCACCCTCGTCGGCGGTGGCAGAAAGGGGCTGGCTGGCCTTGGATCCGTCCCTGTAGAGCGCCATCGCCTTCAAGCCCAGTTTCCAGGAGAGCATGTAGGCGTCTTCGATCTCCTCAGGGGTGACCTCGTTGGGCATGTTGATCGTGTTGTGGTTGACGATCCCGTTGCCGACGAAGGCATGGTTGGTGGGAACAGAGACGTCGTACACATCACGAGTGCCAGCGTCGGTCACCGCCTCCACCGGTGAGAAGTGGATCCCGTCGGCGAGGATGGTTTGCAGCCATTCCGGCAGGTCCACCATGGGAAGCATCGCCACCCGCTCCAAGGTACGACGAGAGACATGCTTGGTCCTCGGGTCGAGGAGGAAGCTGAACTGGCGCCGCTCTCCCCATCCGTTGCGCCCACTCTTGCCCTTGGGGATCATCTCGTAGAGATCCCTGGGATCGAGTCCGGGAATCATGTCGCTGGTGCTCTGGGCGAAGGTGCGCTCCAGCAGCTCTAGCTGTACGGCGCGTTTGTGCGACTCCACGAAGGGGACCATCCGGGCAAGAATCTGCGCTTCACTTCCCGCGGCGTATACCTCGTCGAAGTCCTTGTTGTACTCGACGTTGTGCTTGGTGATGCGACTGTGAACCACACCGAGGTTGGTGAGTACCGCCTGGAGGTCATCCAGTAGCTCCGACGAATCGACACAGATCGCCATCTTGGCCGCTGGCTCCGTGGTTACGTAACCGTCCAGGAACAGTCCCTGGAGGAAGCTCAGCACCATCGAGCGTGGTGAGCGCAGCACGGCGTCGGGGATCCGCTTCGCAGCCGAGCCCTCCCCGCATCCGAGGTAGTCGAAGAACTCGACGATCCGTTTGGACGCCACCTCTACGGCCGGGCAGCGGTCGTCGCTACGGACTATCCGTGGTTCGACGTCGAACTGCGAACGCCAGGCGTCGCGCACTCGAGTCAACACTGCTTCGTCGGAGTTGGTGATGGTGATCGTCCAGTTGGACCGGGCGATGTGGCCCTCGGCGACATAGGCGCCGATCAGGAAAGCCAGCTCATCGGTCATCTCCTCCGGGATCCGTACGGGCTTCTGGGCGTCGTAGGGGTCCGAGGGAGAGAAGTCGTCGAAGCGGGCGGCCAGCGGTGACCACAGGTCAGCGCCGTAGCGGACGGCGACATACTCGCCCGGCTCGATCTCATCGAGACGCCGCCATACCAGCTCACCGTCCCGGGCGGTGAGCAGCCTGTGGTTCGGTGTTCCCGTAACCCTGTGGCCGGAACGCATCTCGACGGTCCGTACTTGCCGTTTGCCTCCGTAGTAGAAGGCGTCGGTCTTCTGGGTTCCGTCGAGGGAAGCCACCTCGATGACCTCGTCACGGAAGGTGTCCGGGGCTTCGTCCTGGTGTAGGTCGCGGATGCGGATCAGGCCATCGGCGGTCGACAGCAGGGTCTCGCCGGTGACGCACTTCGAGATCGCCCCCGAAATGAAGGGCTGCGCCGCGGCCATCATCTTGATGTGACCGTTGTGGTGGATGAACCGCTTTCCGGTCCGTCCGTTCCGGTTGGCGGTGTCGAACACTGGCAGGTGTTCGTCTCTGAGATGGGGTGCACCTTCAATGGTCTGCCTGCCGCAGATGTGGTCGTTGGCCTCGAGGATCTGCTCGGTGGTGAAGCCGAGCTCCCGCAGCATGTCGGAGTCGAAGGAGCTGTACTCCTCGGGGCTGAAGCCGAGCCGTCGCATCGTGTCCTCCCCGAAGGTGAAGGCGTTGAAGGCGTGCTTCAGCTCGAAAACCGCGGGCAGGGTCGACTCCAGCTTTGCCAGGTCCTCGTCGCTGAAGCCCTTGGCCTTCAGGGTCTCCCGGTTGATGTGGGGAGCCCCATCGATGCTGGACGTGCCTCCGATGTAGGTGACGATCTCTGCGATCTGGGTCTCGGTGTAGCCGAGGTGACGCAGCGCCGGAGCCACCGACTGGTTGACGATCTTGAAATAGCCCCCACCAGCCAGCTTCTTGAACTTCACCAGAGCGAAGTCCGGCTCAACCCCGGTGGTGTCACAATCCATGAGGAGCCCGATGGTTCCGGTAGGAGCCAAAACCGTGGCCTGGGCGTTCCGGTAGCCGAACTTCTCGCCTCGTTCCAGAGCCAGGTCCCAGGCTTTACTGGCTGCCTGGAGCAGATCCTCGGGGCACAGCTCCGGGTCGATGGCCATCACGTCGGTGGTGACTTCCTCGTAGTCGGTGTCCCCGTAAGCGGCGCGGCGGTGGTTTCGGATCACCCGCAGCATCGCCTCCCGGTTCTCCTCATACTTGGGGAAGGGTCCGGTGGTCTCGGCGATCTCCGCCGAAGTGGCATAGGCCTGGCCGGTGAGGATGGCTGTCAGCGCCCCGGCGATAGCCCGGCCTTCATCGGAGTCGTAGGCGATGCCCTGACGCATCAGCAGCGAACCCAGGTTGGCGTAGCCCAGCCCCAGGGTGCGGTAGTCGTAGGATCCCCGGGCGATCTCCTTGGAGGGGAAGTGGGCCATGGCCACCGAGATCTCCAGCACGATGGTCCACAGCCTGATGGCGTGGGTGTAGGCCTCGATGTCGAAGACGCCGGTCTCGTCGTCGTAGAACTTGACCAGGTTGATCGAGGCCAGGTTACAGGCGGTGTCGTCCAGGAAGAGGTATTCTGAGCAGTTGCTTACCAGCACTCCACCGGCCAGGTAGGAGTGGTTCTTGGGCTCGGTGAGGTTGTAGGTGGTCTCCCAGCCGTCCTCGGTCCGTTCCTTGAGCCTCACCCAGTGTCGGGTCTTGTTGCGGGTGGTCTCCACCAGCATCTGATGGAGGATGTCGTCCTTCACTGCTAGGCCGAAGCCGATGGCGTCGAAGAACCGTTCCAGGTCCTTGCCCATAATCCGCAGATCGAATCCCTGGTGGCCAGCGTACGTTCGATGCTCTCCTGCTTTGGTCGTGTAAGCAAACGCCTTGGGTTGTGGCTTTCTCTCTCCGTAGATCGATCCATGCACCCCGAACGTATCCAGCAGTTGCTGTACATCGCGGAGTAGACCTTTGGATACACTGCCTAACCCCACATACCTCGTGGTCTCTCCCCAACGGACGCATCCGTCGGCGTCGTAGAGACCGCGGAGGAAGGCGGCCACAATCGGCTTGGGGGCCTCGAAGACGGACCACGGAACCCGCTTGTCCGCCGCCTTCGACCGGCTCACGCCGAGGGCCTCGAAGAACTTGCGGATCGCACCCCGGGTGGCCCTGAGCTGATAGGTGCCGTTGCCCATCTCCACCGGCTTGGGAGCGTGTCCGCCGTTCATCTCGGCGAGCAGTTCCCGGTGGAGGAGCATGGCCGTGTGCTGCTCCTCGGTGGTCCCGTAGATGGTGACCGCGGTGGTGTCGGTGATGGAGCCATCGCCGACGAGCCAGCCGAGGTAGTGGGCCAGGTCTTCGCTCCACTTCTCCGGCAGCCTCACCGCATATTTCCGCGACGACTGACGCTGGTAGGAGCTGGGGTCGGTGGAGACCGGGATGGCCCAGGAGGCCATGCCGAAGTCGATCTCCTGGTCGAGGAGTCGGACCCGATCGTCTTCGGTCAGCTCGTCGGCCCGGACCCAGCCCCGGTCTTGGGTCCACAGCCGGTGGTTGGGGGTGCAGCGCAGCACCCGACCGTCGGAGAACTCCAGACGCAGGATCTGGTTGGTGCCGGTGACCATCACCTGGGTGGGGCTGGTCAGGTCGATGGTCTCGCTGGGGCTGTCGGGGTTGGTGGCGTCGTGGGTGTATACCTGGAACGACTCACCTTCAGCCACTCGCTTGACCAGCGTCTTGAAGGGTATGAGCCCCTTGTCGGTGGCGATCCTGGTATCCCCGGTGAAGCAAGGGTTAGACGCCCGGATCCGTCCGCCCGCCGGGGAGGTGTGCCACTCGTTGATGGTGGTGTCGAACTGGAGCCCCGGGTCGGCGCAGGCCCAGGCGGCCTCGGCGATGCGGGTCCACAGGTCACGGGCCTTGATGGTCTTGCGGACTTGGCCGTCGGTGCGGTTGATCAGATCCCAATCCCCGTCCTCTTCAACAGCCTTGAGGAACTCGTTGGTGACCCGCACCGAGTTGTTGGAGTTCTGGCCGGAGACGGTGGCGTAGGCCTCGCCGTTGAAGTCCGACGGGTAACCACCGTACTTGATGAGGATCTTGGCCTTCTCCTCCTCGACCTTCTTCCATTCGACGAACTTCTCGATGTCGGGATGGTCGACGTCGAGGATGACCATCTTGGCGGCGCGGCGGGTAGTCCCACCAGACTTGATCGCCCCGGCGGCCCGGTCGCCGATCTTGAGGAAGGACATCACTCCCGAGGACTTGCCACCTCCGGAGAGGGGCTCGTTCTCGGCGCGGATGGCAGAAAAGTTGGAGCCGGCCCCGGAGCCGAACTTGAAGATGCGGGCTTCCCGAACCCACAGGTCCATGATCCCGCCCGGGTTCACCAGGTCGTCCTTGATGCCGAGTATGAAGCAGGCGTGGGGGGAGGGGCGGCTGTAGGAGTCGGGGGAGGCCTTCAACCTCTCATCGGCGGAATCGACATACCAGAAACCTTGGGCGGGCCCGGTCAGGCCGTAGGACCAGTTGAGTCCGGTGTTGAACCACTGCGGGGAGTTGGGAGCGGCCATCTGGGTGGCCAGCATGTACTTGAGTTCGTCCTCGAAGGCCTGGGCGTCCTCGGGGGTGGCGAAGTAGCCCTCCTTCTCCCCCCAGTGCCTCCAAGTTCCGGCGAGGCGGTCGAAGACCTGCCGGGCCGAGCGCTCCGGACCAAGGACCGGCTGGCCGTTCTCGTCGAAGATCTGGTTGCCGTCCTCATCGAACTGGGGGACTCCCGCCTTGCGGAAGTACTTGGAGACCATGATGTCCCCGGCCACCTGGCTCCAGTCGGCGGGGATCTCTGCCCCTTTCATCTCGAAGACCACCGAGCCGTCGGGGTTGGTGATCTTCGAATCACGACGGGCCCAGCGGATCTTCTCGTAGGGGTCTCGACCGGTCTCGGTGAAACGACGGTCGATACGCAGGCCTTTACTCATCCCGAATCTCCTCCTCCACACCACATGACCGGCCAGGGAAGCCGGTGGCGTTAACTCCCTTTTCTCAACTCCCACCACAAGATGTTGTGGTGTGCGGGGAAGTGTCCACTACATCTAGTATGGACTTCAACACTGTAATTACACGCGTGCAACTGGTCAAGTACTAAGTTGTGCACGGCCCCGGGAAGGGCTTCGCGACGGGCGCGAAGGAGGCCGTTAGCTGGGGAAGTGAACGCCCTGCCGGGCGCTCGGGGAAGCGGGCTCAACCCTAGAACAGGCGGTAGGGGCAGGCCAGGCCTTACCGGGATGAGTTTTCGCGGGCTCCACTCCTAGTCGTCGTCGTGATCCTTCTTGGACTCGGTAACTCTTATGTCCAGTTCGCCATCGCTCCACTTGACCCTGACCTCGATCTTGAGGTCATAGCTCTCAAACTCGACCTCTACTTCGGGTGGTCCTTCCCTTTCCACTTCGAAGCGGTAACCCCCCACCGGTGTGGCTGCTTCGAAGACAACCTCGCCGGGGCGGTAGGAGACCGTGACTGTTCCGCCCTTCGTAGGGACAGTTTCAAAGGCCCAGGCTTTTTCGCTGGCAGTGGTGGTTGTAGTCGTCGGGTGCTCGGTGGTCGCCGGTGGAAGCTGGCCGGCCTCGGTGGTCGTGGTGGTGGAGGACGTGGTCTGCCCAGTTGGGGCCACCGTTGACTCGGTGGATGGGGTCAGTTCGGGGAGGGTAGTCGCCGCTCCCGGGGCGTTGGACACAGGGGTGGTCGCGGTGGCGGCTTCGATGATCGGAGCGGCGATGTTCACCGCCAGGGGTCGGTCGTTCACCCGACCGTCGGCAGCGCTGACGATCTGCCAGGTCAAGGCGGTGGTCAGCACCAGCACCAGAGACCAGATTCCGAATAGCGTCCAACGTCGCATACCCCGCCTATTCTCCCAGGATCTCCGCCCGAGAACTCTCAATGGGATGTAAAGGTTTTCTCAAGGCCGGGGCTGATCCGCTGGGACACCGATAACCTGCCGTCAGCATGGCCCGGATTGTTCTCATCGAAGACGACGTGGAGATTCGCCGGCTTGTCGCCAACGCTCTGGCTCGCAACGGCCACGACGTGGAGAGTGCCACAGCCGCCCTCCCCGGATTGGAGTTGGCGGTGAAGGGCGATCCCGACCTGGTGGTGATGGACCTGGGTCTGCCGGACATGGACGGCACCGAACTGCTACGTATGATCCGTGCCGTCAGTGAAGTCCCGGTAGTAGTGATCAC
The DNA here is from genome assembly GCA_046756405.1 of Acidimicrobiia bacterium. Lineage (GTDB taxonomy): Bacteria > Actinomycetota > Acidimicrobiia > Spongiisociales > ZC4RG35 > JBHHWH01. The sequence continues at coordinate 21,337 of JBHHWH010000036.1, forward strand.
CGCGCGCGGAGCCGACGAGGTTGTAGTGAAGACCCTTGATGCCGGAGCCGACGACTACCTGGTCAAGCCCTTCTCCGTTTCCCAACTCGAGGCGCGAGTGCGGGCGGTGCTCCGTCGGGGAGCGGCGAATAGCTCGGGTGCCACTATCCGCGTCGGTGGGCTGGAAATCGATGTTGCAGCTCGGGAGGCCAAACTGGACGGCGACCTCCTGGACCTCAGCCCGAAGGAGTTTGACCTTCTCCGGGTGCTCGCCGAGCGCACCGGCCAGGTGGTGAGCAAGCGCGAGTTGATGGCCGAGGTGTGGCGTGAACCTTATGGGGGCTCGGAGCGCACTATCGACGTTCACCTCTCCTGGCTGCGACAGAAGCTAGGGGAGAGCGCCCAGGAGCCCCGTTACCTCCACACGGTGCATGGTGTGGGGGTGAAGCTGGTCGACCCCACCAAGTGAGACGCCGGCTCGCGCTTCTCAGCCTCGCCACGACCACCTTCTTGGTCATTGCCTTCCTTGTCCCCCTGGGCCTGTTGGTGCGCCGCCAGGCCGCCGATCGAGCCCGCATCGAGGCCGAGCGTCAGGCTCAAGCGCTGGCCTCTCTGATCGCCCTGGCGGTCACGCTCGACGCCGCGGCCGACACGGTGGCTGCGGCCATCGGTCCCCTGAGCCAGGGTGTAATGGTGGTATTACCCGACGGATCCGTCCTCGGGGAGCCCCTTCCTGCTCAGGGAACCCTGGTGGAGGGGGCGGCGGAGGATCAGGCCACGATTGCCTCCCTGGTGGAGGGAGGATGGGAGATAGCGCTGCCAGTCATCGGACGGGCTGGGGTCTCGGTGGTGGATGTATACGTGCCAGACAAGGAATTGTCTGAGGGCGTGGCCGGGGCCTGGGCACTTCTCGGCTTGCTCGGCCTGGTCCTGGTGGGAACGTCCGTCGTGCTTGCCGATCGTTTAGGAAGAAGGCTCGTCGAACCCACCCGGCAGCTGGCCCTGGCTGCCCACAGGCTCGGGGAAGGGGACCTCGACGTGCGAGTCGATGTGGCCGATCCCCCGGAATTCGGGGAGGTTGGTGAGGCTTTCAACCGTCTCGCCGGCAGGCTGGAACAGCTCTTGGTCCAAGAGCGGGAGGAGCTGGCCGACCTGTCTCACCGTCTCCGGACTCCCCTCACCTCGCTGCGTCTCCAGGCGGAGAGCATCGTCGACCCCGAGGAGCGGCAAGAGATGGTGGCCCAGGTGGACCGGCTCGAGCAGTCCATAGACCAGCTCATCGTCGCCGCCCGCACCCGGGGAAGAAACGTGGTCGGAAGGTGCAGCCTGGATGAAGTAGTAGACCAACGGGCTGCATTCTGGAGGATCCTCGCCGACGAGGAGCAACGGGAACTGTCCCTAGAGCTTGGGGCTCAGGGGGTGGAGTTGGGGATCTCGGCGGAGGAGGTGGAGGCGGTGGTCGACACTCTCGTGGGCAACGTCTTCGCCCATACTGAGCCGGAGACATCCTTGACCATCGCTACCGGGGAGACGGGCAACCGGCCCTGGATCGAAGTGGCCGACGAAGGCCCCGGGTTTACCGACGAGTCGCTCTTGGATCGGGGAGTCAGTGGAGCCGGTTCTACCGGCCTGGGCCTCGACATCGTGCGCCGGACCGCTGAGATGACCGGAGGAGAGATAGAAATGAACAACCGCCCCTCGGGAGGGGCGGTTGTTCGGGTTTGGTTCGGGTAGGAGCGGTTCCTACTCAGTCGTCGTCGCCATGGTCACTGCCGTGGTCGCCGTCGTCGTCCTGGTCACCATGGTCTTCGTCCTGGTCGTCGCTGTGGTCCTGGTCGTCCTGGTCGTCCTGGTCGTCCTGGTCGTCGATCTCGTCGTGGTCTTCGTCGTCTTGGTCGTCGATCTCGTCGTGGTC
>JBHHWH010000037.1:0-22183 GCA_046756405.1 Acidimicrobiia bacterium
TGGTCGGGCTGGCCGGATTTGAACCGGCGACCTCTTGACCCCCAGTCAAGCGCGCTAACCAACCTGCGCCACAGCCCGGAACGACGCTGATGCTAGCCCGCTCCCGCATCCTACTTCCCCTTCAAGGGACGGGCTCTACCTGCCGATCTAAGCGGCGGGAGGTCACAGTTGTTCGACAAGACGTTTCGGGCTGCGGGAGCCCTTGTGGTTCTGGTTGGCATCGGCGGCGCTGCCCTGGCCCAAATGGGTACCAGCGGGGAACCCAGCGCCGTCTCCTACGCCGCGGCCGAGCTGAACTCCACGGCTGCGCCCCAGGCCACGACACCTTCAACCGCAGCTGAGGAACCGGAGCCCACAACCACCACAGTGCCGGAACCCTTCGTCTACCGGATGGGCGTACTAGCGGGTGTGACCACCGACAACTTCTGGGCGTTCTACGGGGAGGAGCCTTCGGTGTGGAACGCCTACATGCTCGGGCCCACCAAGCCTGCCCTCTACGCGAGTGACCCGACATCTGGCGCTCTGGTCCCGGAGCTGGCTCGGGAGCTGGTCGCTCCTATCTTCGACCGCGACGGCTGGCGGGTGCTGGTCAGGCTCAACCCCGACCTCGAGTGGAGCGACGGCGAGCCGATAACCGCCGAGGATGTGGAGTTCACCTTCGAAACGGTGCGCCGCCTTGGCCTCCGTGGAGGCTGGGCCGCTGCCTTTCCCGACACGATCGTCTCGGTATCGGCGGACTCTTCCTATCAGCTTCGCATTGAGTTCTCCGAACGGCCCAGCGTCGCAGTATGGCCCCACGCCGTAGGCACAGCTCCGGTGATGCCTGCCCACATCTGGGCGCCGGGCACGGCCGACATCACCGCCGAGGAGCTTTACGACCTCCCTGGATCCGTCGACGTCTCCGGGGGACCCTTGACCCTGGCCCAGATTGGAGACGACGTGGTCATTAGCGTTGCCAACCCCGGCTATCCCTTGGGTCGAGCGCCCGAGCAGGTTGAATACCGCATCTATCCCGCGGAGGAAGCAGCCGTCGAAGCTTTGGACACCGGAGAAATCGACTACCTACTCAGCCCCAAAGGCCTAACTCAGGATGAAGTCCAACTCTTGGCCGAAAACCCCGATGTAGCGCTGGCGACCAGCCCCTCCAACGGTGTTCGCTACCTGGGGTTCAACCTTCAGCGAGCTCCGATGTCCCAAGATGGGTTCCGAAGGGCCCTTGCTCTCCTCCTTGACCGTGACGCCCTCTCGGCTTCGGATCCCTACACCGGACCGGTGGCCTACGCCTTCACTGGTCCGGAGAATCCACAGTGGTACGACCCCGACGTGGCCGGAGAGATCGAGGCTCTCTACGCCGGCGATCTGGAATACCGCCTCAACGCCGCCATCGACGCTCTTGTCGACGAGGGCTACTCCTGGGCCAGCCCTCCGTCCCTGGACGCCGACGGCAACGTGGCCGCCGGGTCAGGTCTCCTGATAGATGGGGTGGCTCCACCCCCGGTCACGATCCTGACCGCCGGGGACGCCTACGACCCCTCCCGGCCCCGGTATGCCCAGGCAATAGCCGAGGTCCTCGGGTGGCTCGGCTTCGACGCCCGTCCGGTAGAGACCGACTTCGACACTGTTGTCGATCTGGCCTTCAACCCGGGGGAGGACGGACGGTTCCGATACGACATGTATCTCCTCGGTTGGACCCTGGGCAATCCTGGTCTCCCCGGCTACTTCCGGGCCCTCTTTGCCACCGACGGAGAGCTGAACAACTCTGGCTACTCCAGCGAGGAGTTCGAAGCCCAGCTCGCCGAATACGAGGACGCCTACACCGTGGAGCAAGCCAGGGAAGCGCTTTGGTCCATGGAGATGACCCTCGCCCGGGATCTGCCCTACCTGCTGCTGTTCAGATCTCAGATCACCGAGGCCTACCGCGTGGATCGCGTCGCGTACACCATCCCCGCTGCCCTGGGCGGCATCCAGGGCCGGCTCGGCGGAGTCCAGGACGTGATACCGGCCGGATAGTCCCCTTGGTTACCCTCAGAGGGTGACCGAGACCGAACCGAGTGACCGTACCCTCACCGTCCCCAACCTGGTCACCTTCCTCCGTCTCGCCCTGATCCCCCTCTTTTGGTGGCTACTCCTAGGAGCGGAGGAGGTGGCCTGGGCGGCGGCCTTGATGTTCGTGGTGGGCTGGACCGACTGGATCGACGGATACCTGGCCCGCCGCCTGGGCCAGGTATCCAAGTTGGGAACCCGCCTCGATCCCGTCGCCGACCGTCTCATGATCGGCTCCGCACTCATCGGAGGCCTCATCGCCGGGGTGATCCCCGCGGTCATCGGTTTCGCTCTCATCGCCAGGGAGGCCTTCATGGCCCTTCTCACGCTGGTGCTTGTGACCAGAGGAGGAGGCATGCTGGCTGTTCGCTACTGGGGCAAGGTGGCAACTTTCATCCTCTACGGGGCCATACCGGCCTTCTACCTGGCCGCCGCCGGAGTGGTCGAAGTAGTCACCGGACGCCTGGCCTGGCTCACCGGCGTAGTGGGGCTGATCCTTTACTGGTTCGCCGCCCTCCAGTACGTCGGTGATGCCCGCAAGCAACTCAAGGATGTAGAGTCTCCCGGCAGTCGCTAGTGGAGAGTCATGGAGATACCCGAAAACCTGTTCTACACCGAAGAACACGAGTGGATCCGCCGCCTGGGAGAGAGCCGGGTGAGGCTGGGAATCACCGATTACGCCCAGGATCAGCTCGGTGACGTCGTCTACGTGGAGCTGCCCACCGAAGGCTCCATCGTGGCCAAGGAGGACCTGCTCGCCGAAATCGAGAGCACTAAGTCGGTAGGCGAGGTGTACGCCCCCTTCGCCGGCAGGGTCGCCTCGGTGAACCAGGCTGTGGCCGACTCGCCGGAGCTGGTGAACTCCAGCCCCTACGGGGACGGGTGGCTTGTAGAGCTGGAGGTGGAGGGCGCGATCTCCACTGAGGGTCTCCTCGACGCTGCCGCCTACCGAGATCTCACCGAGTAGCGAACCCTGTCTCGGCCCCCAGTCCCCCTATCATCGCGAGACGATGACCGACCAAGAAGGGCACGAACCCACGAATCCGCCGGAAGCGATCGAGGTGGAGAACGACCCAACAGTGGTCTACGTCCCCATCGGCGATCGTTCCGATCATCCCTTGACGGCTGCGGAGGCGGCGCACATCAAGGGCCTTTCGGGGTGGGCCCTCGTCGTGGAGCGGGGACCACGAACCGGTATGACCTTCCTGCTGAGGCCGGGAAACACGACGGTGGGGAGACACCCCGACAGTGACATTTTCCTGGACGATGTCACCGTATCCCGTCACCACTGCCGCTTCCTCCTCAGCGACGACGAGCTAGTGGTAGAGGACAGCGGTTCGACCAACGGGACCTACGTCAACGACCAGAGGGTGGACCGCGCCGAGCTCCAAGCCGGAGACGAAGTCCTGGTGGGCCGGTTCCACTTCGTTGTGGCCCACGGAGATGAGTGACCCCGAGCTGCTCAGCATCGGGGAGGTGATAAACCTTCTCAGGGACGACTTCCCCGACGTCTCGGTGTCCAAGATCCGTTTCCTGGAAAGCCAGGGCCTCATCGACCCTCGCCGATCTCCAAGCGGATACCGACAGTTCGACCAGCACGACATCGCAAGGCTGCGTTTCATCCTCCGGCAGCAACGGGACCATTTCCTTCCCCTCAAGGTGATCAAGTCCAAGCTGACGGTCTGGGAGAGGGGCGAAGACGAGGGCCAAGAAGCGCTCGAGGCGCGATCTGGACTGGACAGTCACCCAGAGCCCCTCACCGAAGCCGACATCCTGAAACGTTCCAACCTCACCCGGGACCAGCTTCAGGAACTGATCGAAGCCGGATTGATCCAGCCTGTTCCCGACACCGACGTGTTCCCCCCTGAGGCCAGGATCATCGCCAGTGAAGCCCGGCGTCTCTTCGATCACGGTCTCGAACCCCGTCACTTGCGGGCCATCCGGCTAGCCGCGGATAGAGAAGCCGACCTGCTGAAGCAGCTAGTGGCACCCCTTCTCAAGGCTCGCAACGCCGAGGCCCAGGCGGCGGCTCGAGAGGTCTTGGAGTCCTGTATAGGCTCGGTACAGGCCATGCACAGGGCGCTCCTCAGCACCCAACTGCGCCAACGACCAGCGCCATGATTCGAAGAGTCGCCCGCGCCGCAATGGTGGCGCTGCTCACTTTCCTCGCGGCGGTACCTGCCGCTGCCGCACCTCTTTCCTTTCCTCCCCGACCACAGGACGGATTCCCGGACCCTGGTCCACCTACCCCGGTGGCACCGTCGTGGATCCTCTACGACGCCAGCACGGACATGGTCCTCGCCGCGTCTGGCGCCGACGAGGAGAGGGCCATAGCCTCCGTCACCAAGATCATGACGGCACTGGTCGCTCTGGAGAGGGCCGACCTCAACGAGGTGGTAACCATCTCAGCGCGGGCCGCGGCGACAGGGGAGAAAGAGATAGGGCTTGTCGAGGGGGAGCAAGTCACGATGGGGGCCCTCCTCAAAGCCCTGCTGGTGGCGTCGGCTAACGATGCTGCAACGGCGATCGCCGAACATGTGGGCGGCTCCGTGGAAGCCTTCGTGGACCTGATGAATAGGAAGGCGGAGGAGCTGGGGCTCAACGAAACTCATTTCGCCAACCCCCATGGTCTCGATTCTCCCCGCCACTATTCGAGTGCCTCTGACCTCGTCGTGCTGGCGATGGTCGCCATGGAGTTTCCCCAATTCCGCGACGCGGTTAGGGCACAGATCCTCGTATTCCCCGACGACCCCGAAGGGAACCGACGGGTGGCGACCACCACCAACCTGCTGTTGAACAGCTATAGAGGTTTGATCGGCGTGAAAACCGGATTTACCTCGCAGGCTCAGCTGACCTTTGTTGCAGCGGCAGAAAGGCAAGGGCGAACCCTGTACGCAGTTGTTCTCGGCTCCGAGGGAAACAGCGCCCACTTCGAAGACGCTAAGGGCTTGCTCGACTACGGCTTCGGGGAAAAGGGAATGCTGTGGACCCTGCTTGACGGGGCCCTCTACCTGGGAGCGGTGGAGCCGGCCGGACCTGACCCCTTGACTGTGCAGGCGGGAGTGGAGGCCCTGGTCGCGGTGACGGCTCCGGAACTGACCCAGCAGCCACCGGCCTCTGAGCAGGTGGAGGAAGAGCCCCGTACTGTCGAGCCGGTCACGGTGGTGAGCAGGCTGGCAGGCTCGGGGCCGGATTCGATTCTCGAGGCCTTCCGATTCTGGTTTCTCGACCTGGTAGGCGGCTGAAGTGAGAGAATTGCCCTTTGCCACCGAGGTGCTACCCGAGGACGAGATCCAGTCCCGGGTCGCCGAAATGGGGGAGGCGATCTCCGGCGACTATCGGGGCAGGGATCCGCTATTCATCGTAGTCCTCCTGGGATCGATTCCCTTTGCTGCGGATCTGGTGCGCAAGGTGGACCTCCCCGGGGAAGTGGACTTTCTCGGATTGAACCGTTTTGGCGAGGGAGGCAGGATCGGAATCGCCATGGACCTGATGACGCCGGTGTTCGATCGCCATGTGATCATCGTTGAGGACGTCATCGACACCGGGCTGACCCTGACCGTCCTACGGAAGATGATCAGCGATCGGGGAGCGGCCTCGGTAACCACAGCAGCCCTCTTCGACAAGACCCGGCGACGGGTAACCGACGTGCCCATCGAATACCGCGGCTTCGAGGTCGGTGACGAGTACCTGGTCGGCTACGGACTCGATTGGCAGGGCCTCTACCGAAACCTTCGCTCGGTCTGGGCCGTGCTCGACCTGGAAGCGTTTGTGGAGGATCCAGCCGTTTTGGCCAGAAGGCTGTATGAGGGCTGACCTCCGGACATGACGCTGCGCCGGTGATAACCTCGCGGCATGGCCGAAGACGGTGCACTCATACCGCTCGAGGTGTTGGGGGTGAGGGTCGAGTTGCCCTCCAACCAGCCCATAGTTCTTCTGCGGGAGCGCGACGGCGCCCGGTACTTGCCGATCTGGATCGGTCCTGCGGAAGCGACTGCGATCGCCACCGCCTTGGAGGGTGTCAAGCCACCCCGCCCCTTGACCCACGACCTGATGCGATCGGTGATAGACGCGTTGGGAGGCCTTGCTGTCAAGGTGGTCATCACCGAGATGCGCGACTCGATCTTCTATGCAGACCTCTCCCTGGATGCCTCGGGGAAGGTCGTGGAGGTTTCCTCGCGCCCCTCCGATGCCATCGCTCTAGCTGTTCGGACGGGCACTCCCATCTACGCCGCATCCACGGTGCTGGAGGAGGCCGGCGTGGTCTTCGAGGAAGAGGAGGAGGAGGAAGTGGCCCGCTTCCGCGAGTTCCTCGAACAGGTCACCGTGGAGGACTTTCTCGAGGCCGGTCATCCAGAACACCCCGGTCATCCAGAACACCCCGATCAGCCTGATAACCCAGACCAACCGGAGTGAATCTCCTCCACCGGATTCGGGTAGGGCTGGCCATCCTCGGCGTGGTCGTTCTGGTGGGGACCGCCGGGTACGTGATCATCGAGGGCGCCTCCATCCTGGATGCCCTCTACATGGTTCTGATCACGATCACCACCGTGGGATACGGCGAAGTCATCGACCTTTCCTCGGTAGGCCGGCTGTGGACCCTCGGAGTACTGGTCGTCGGCTTCGGAGTCGCTCTATACACTGCGGCTACCTCGATCGAATACTTGATCGAGTTGAGTTCGGTTAGGACAAGAAGGCGTATGGAAAGGCAAGCCGCGAGACTCTCAGGCCACACCATCGTGTGCGGCTTCGGACGGGTTGGGTCTGGAACCTGGCGATCCCTGCGAGACCAAGGAATCGATGTGGCGGTCATCGAGTCCGACCCCGATCGAGTGGCTGCTGCGGAGGCCTCCGGGGCCCTCGTTATCACCGGGGACGCTACTCACAACAAAGTGCTGGAGCTGGCAGGAATCCACGAGGCCGACGCCCTCATCGCCTGCGTAGCCGACGATTCGGACAACCTGGTGATCGCCCTCTCTTCGAAGGCCCTCCGTCCGGAGTTGAGGGTTGTCTGCCGGGCCAGCGACCCCGAATCCGAAGGCAAGTTGCGTTTGGCGGGAGCTGACGCGGTGGTAGCCCCCCAGGCTGTGGGAGCCGAACGCCTGGCGCTCATGGCCAGAGAACCCGAGCTCGCTCAGATCTTCGATGTGATAGTCGCCGGAAGCCCGGTGGAGTTCCACGTAGAGGAACTCCAGGTGACGCCGAACTGCCAGGTGGCTGGCCAGACGATCGAAAACTCGAAGATCCGGGAGGAGTCAGGAGCGATCGTCGTGGCTGTTGAAGAGCCCGACGGCGGGGTGAAGGTGAACCCCGACCCCGGGACCCCAATTCGGATAGGGGAGCGACTGGTGGTGGTCGGCACCCGGGGACAGGTGGAGGCCGCGGCCCGCTATCTGAGCCCGGAGTCGTGACTTTTCCACAGGAAAGATTGACACGGGCGGGGCAAGGGCGTTAGCTTTCAGGTCGGCGGAGTTACACCCATGTAACCCGGAGGACGGAATGAGTCAGCAACGCCAAGACGGCTACCGAGCACCCCAGGTGTGCAAGCTGGTAGGCATCACCTACCGCCAGCTCGACTACTGGGCTCGTACCCACCTCCTCGAACCGTCGCTCCAGCAGGCTCAAGGGTCAGGTTCACAACGTCTCTACTCGTTCGGTGACGTGGTTCAACTCAAGGTGATCAAGAGTCTTCTAGACGCCGGAATGAGCCTGAAGAAGATCCGCTCGGCTATCGAGATTCTTAGGGAGCAACTCGACTCCGACCAGCCCCTCGCCGACGTGACGCTGCTCAGCGACGGCCAGACCATTTACGCCGCCCACTCCGACGAAGAAGTAGTGGATGTGTTCCGGCGAGGCCAGGGAGTGTTCGGTATCGCCATCGGACCCGTACAGGACGAAGTGCAGGGAGCGATCCACGAGCTGTTTCCGGAGAGAGAAGAATACGCCGGGGCCGTCGAGGTAGGAGTCCCCTGAGCACCCAACGATCAACCGCCCACGAAGTCGACTTCGCTCACAACAGTGAGCGGCAGTTCGCCCTCCTCCTCGACTTCTACGGGGTCCCCTGGGAATACGAACCGCGAACCTTCGCCGTCGAATTCGACGATGAGGGCAACCCCACCGGTTTCTTCACCCCTGACTTCTACCTTCCCGAAGACGACCTCTACATCGAAATCACCACGATGAACCAGAAGCTCGTCACCAAGAAGAACAAGAAGGTGCGCAGGCTCAAAGAGGTCCACCCGGAGATCAAGTGCAAGGTCTTCTACCAGCGCGACTACCTCCACCTGGTGGTGAAGTACGGCCTGGAGGAGCCCGACCATCTCGACGAGATGGTGGTTCCGACAAGGCTGCCAGGCCGTCCCGAGATCGTGCGCCTCGAAGACCGGGGTGAGCGTCTCCTCGGATGAATCGATCCCCCCTCCATGAGGTGAACGCCCTCCTCGGAGCACGTTTCGTAGAGTTCGGAGGGTGGGAGATGCCCGTCCAGTACGAATCGGTGCTTGCCGAACACAAGGCGGTCCGTACCAGCGCCGGATTCTTCGACGTCACCCACCTGGGGCGGTTCGAGCTTCGAGGGCCTGGCGCATATCACGCCCTCCAGCGGCTCCTCTGTAACAACCTGGACCTAATCGAGCCGGGACGCTCCCAGTACTCGATGATGCTCAACGACGACGGCGGCGTCATCGACGACCTGATCGTGTGGTGGTGGGACCCGGAGCTGTTCTGGGTCCTCCCCAACGCTGCCAACCATCCCCGGGTCATGGAGGTCTTTGCTTCGCAGCCTGACTGCACCGTCGTCGACCTTCAGAAGACCACGGTGATGGTGGCCCTCCAGGGCCCGGAAGCACCGACAGTCTTCGAGGAGGTTCTCGGCGAATCACCAAGGCGGTTCCGCACCCTCAAACTCGACTGGCACGGGGAGGAGCTGTCGACCGCCGGCACAGGGTATACGGGGGAGAGGGGCGGTGAGATCTGCGCCCCTCCCGATGCCGGGGTGAAACTGGTCGAGTCCCTGGCGGAGGCCGGCGTCACACCCTGCGGGCTAGGCGCCAGGGATACGCTTCGCCTGGAAGCCGGCCTGGCATTGTGGGGAGAGGACATCGACGAGACCACCACGCCCCTGGAGGCGGGACTGGACTTCGCCGTGGATTTCAACCACGAATTCGTGGGCAGGGAGGCACTGTTACAGCAACGGGAGGCAGGCCTGCAGCGGCGGTTGGCCGGGTTCGTCCTCGAAGGGAAGGGGATTCCCCGTCACGGATACCAGGTGCGAACTCCCCAGGGCGGGGAAGGAACCGTCACCTCGGGAAATCTAAGCCCCATGCTCGGTAGAGGTATTGGTCTCGCCTATGTGAGCCCGCCACCCGAGGCGGAGGGCGGACCCGTGGAAGTGGAGATCCGTTCCCGCTGGGTGCCGGGACGTTTCGCCAAGCCTCCTTTCCACAGGGCATAGGAGAGCGCTTTGAAGCGGGACCGGCCCGAGATACCTCCGGGTTACGGGGTATCAGCCGCGGGTGCGCTCCTGGAGTGGGAGCAGGTCGAGGCCATCGCCTGGTCGCGATTCCCCGAAGACGTCACCCGCTTCACCTTCAGCGCTGAGTCTCCATAGGATCCCACCTCGACACCAGGAAGGAATCATGGAAAGCGTTGTGAGGGCGATCCCTAACGAGGAGTTCGGCGTCGAGCTGGTGCGAGACTGGATTCCCGAGGACAAACCGAGGGCAATCGTGGTCCTGGTTCACGGTCTGGCCGAGCACTCAGGACGTTATGAACGTACGGGGTCGTTGCTATCCGACGCAGGCTTCCAGGTCAGAAGCTTCGATTTGAGAGGCGCTGGAGCTAGCGGAGGCCGACGCTGGGACATCGAGGATTGGAACCTCTACCACGATCAGATCCAGGCGCATGTGGCCTGGGCCCGTGCCCAGGAAGCCCCGGTCGTCCTCATGGGCCACTCGATGGGAGGGAATCTGGTGTTGGGATACGTGCTCACCCCCCGGCCCAAGCCGGACCTGGTAGTGGCGTCGGCGCCCGCACTGGGTGGGGGAGCCGCCTGGCAGAGGACCCTGGCCGGAGTGTTCGCCAAACTACTGCCACGGCTGCCAGTTCCTAACCAGCTTGGCGGCGAGCAGCTGTCTCGGGACCCGCGGGTGGCGGAGGCCTACTTCGCCGATCCTCTTGTCTTCACCAAGTCGACTCCGCGCTTGGGCGCTGCTCTGTTCAAGGCCATGGACGAGGTGAAGGCGAACCTGGACCGCCTGGACGTCCCCGCCCTGGTGCTCCACGGTGGCGAGGACACGATCGTGCCCCCGAAGAGTACCGAGGTCATCGAGGCCATTCCCGGTGCGGAACGCAGGGTCTATACGGGTCTTCGCCACGAGATCCTCAACGAGCCCGAAGGGCCCGAGATTGTCGCCGAGATCGTGGAGTGGATCTCAACTCGGATATAGCGCTGTTTTCAGCCCTTCCAGCGCAGCAGAACCTTCCCGGTCTGGTGGCCCTTCAGAGCCGCGAAGGCTGCCTCGTATTCTTCAGGGGCGAATCGGTGAGTGATGACCGCCGAGATGTCCAGCCCTGACTGGATGAGGACGTTCATCTTGTACCAGGTGTCGAACATCTCCCGTCCGTAGACCCCCTTAAGGTTCAACATGTTGAAGACCACCACTGACCAGTCGATGGCGAAGGGCTCTGACGGTATCCCCAGGATGGCGACGTTTGCTCCGTGGATCGTGTTGTCGAGGATGTCGCGCAGAGCATTGGGATTTCCCGACATCTCCAGAGCGACGTCGAACCCCTCCAACATGCCCAACTCCTCCTGCACCCCGTTGAGATCTTCCTGGGCAACGTCCACCGGCCTGGTGGCCCCCATCCGTTCCGCGAGGGAGAGCCGAAAAGGGTTCACATCAGTGACCACGACGTTGCGGGCGCCGGCATGTCTGACCACCGCGGTCGCCATCAGGCCAATGGGGCCAGCACCCGTGATCAGGACGTCCTCGCCGAGTACGGGGAACTTGAGGGCGGTATGGACCGCATTGCCAAAGGGATCGAACAAGGCGCCGATCTCAGGATCGAGCCCTTCGAGATGCCGCCACACGTTTCCCTTCGGCACCACGACGAAGTCGGCGAAGGCGCCTGGGATGTTGACACCAAGTCCCTTCGGGTTCTGGCAGAGATGGCGTCGCCCGGCGAGACAGTTCCGACAGTGGCCACAGACGACGTGACCCTCGGCGCTTACCAGTTCACCTTCCTCGAACCCGGAAACATTGGAACCCAAGGCACGGATGAAACCGGAAAACTCGTGTCCTACCACCATGGGGGCAGGGACGGTGGAACTGGCCCATTCGTCCCACTCATAAATGTGGAGGTCGGTTCCACAGATCCCCGTGGTGTGCACCTCGATCAGGACATCGTCGGGCCCCGGCTCTGGGACAGGTACGTGCTCTAGTCGGAGCCCCTTTTCGCCCGGGTGCTTGACCAGCGCTCGCATGGTCACCTCCATTCCCTGTCCACCTCCGCACCCGCTGAGGCGTAGGCAGGGGCGACCACCTGCTTCCACGGCTCAACCTTGCTGGCATGGTCACAGAAAGCAGCCAACAGGCTACGCCGCGCTACCAGGGCTAGGTCGTTTGTATCAAAGCCGTGATACTTCTCGACAAGTCTCAGCTCACCGGATATCGAAGTAGCCGAGATGAGACGGTTGTCGGTGTTGATGGTGACGTTGAATCCCGCTCGTTGCAGTGCTCCTACGGGATGGTCTTCAGGGTCGAGCCTCCTCGTGGCGAGATTGGAGCTGGGGCAGATCTCCAAAGGCAACTGGCGGTCGAGGATACGCTGGGCCACCGGCCCAAGGTCCACGATCTCCCCATCCGAGAGGAGACAGTCATCGATGATCTCTACTCCGTGACCGAGCCTCTCCGCGGCACAATCGTCCATGGCCTCGGCGATATAGGCCACTCCCCGGGAGCCAGCAGCCTCCCCGGCGTGGAGGGTGAGCCTGAGGCCCGCTTCGCGGGCGTAACGGCAGGCGGCCAGATGGTCGGCCGGGGGATGCCCGGCTTCCGGTCCCGCCAGATCGAAAGCTACAAGCCCCTGGTCACGACTGGAGGCTGCCAGGCGGGCCATCTCCATCGAATGGTCGAGGTGCCTGAGGGCGTCGATGATCAGGCCCCACCGGAGGCCACCTTCTCTTGCCCCGCGTCTCAGGCCTGCGGCCACGGTCTCTACCGCGTCACGGGGGGAGAGTCCATGTTTGGTGTGAAGGTCCGGGCAGAAGCGGATCTCTGCGTAGACGACCCCGTCGGCGGCCAGGTCGACAGCGGCCTCATACGCGACCCGCTCCAGAGCCTCAGGGTGCTGCATGACGGCGATCGTATGGGTAAAGGCCTCCAGATAGGACTCCAGGGAACCGGAGCTTCCTTGGTCGAACCAATCGGCGAGGGAGGGCTCGTCGTGGATAGGCAGCCCGGAGTATCCGTAGGTGCCTGCCAGTTCGAGGACGGTGCCGGGTCGTAGTCCACCATCGAGGTGGTCATGAAGCAGCACCGAGGGCAGCGGCATGGCGTCACGGTAGTCGGATGCCTACTCCTGTCTTCGCGACGTATGTGGCACGATTGGGCCGTGGAAGAGTCACTCGCCGGAAAGCTTCTGGTTGCTACGCCACGGCTGGTGGACCCCAACTTCTACCGGACCGTGATCCTGCTGCTCCAACACGACGAAGAAGGTGCTGTCGGAGTGGTTCTCAACCGGGTAACCACCGAGACCGTGGCCGAGCACCTCCCGGACTGGGCCGGACGAGCGACACCTCCCGGATACATCCACTGGGGCGGGCCCGTCGAACCTGACGTGGCCATCGGAATCTCACTCACTCCCGATGGGATGCCGACGAATGTGCCCGGACTGAGTCTCATCGACCTCTCCGAAGTTCCGGAGAAGGGTCCCTCGGTGAGGGTTTACTCGGGGTACTCCGGCTGGTCGCCCGGCCAGCTCGAGGCCGAGATTCATGCCGGCTCCTGGTACGTGGTCCAGGCCGCTCCGGATGACCCCTTCGACGATCCGGCCGACCAGTGGCGACGAATCCTGAGGAGGCAGCCTGGACTCCTGGCCCTAATCTCTACCTTTCCCGACGATGTTCGGCTCAACTGAGACGCTAGACCCGGCTTCGAGGCGCCTACGCTCAGGCGCAACCATGCCCGTTCCCGCCGTGCCGCGCCTTCGTCCTAGCTTGAAGGGGCGCGCTCCGGGACTGGTATTGGAGAGGGCCCTCTGGAAGGAGTCCACCGGGGTAGTGGCCGGTGTCGACGAGGTGGGCCGGGGTGCTTGGGCGGGACCGCTCAGCGTCGGGGCGGCGGTGATCCCCAAGGATCGGCGCATCTACAAAGTCCGGGATTCGAAGATGCTCAACGAGGCCGAGCGGGAGTCCCTCTTCGAACGCGTGGCCGGATGGTGCAGCGCCTGGGCGGTGGGTCATGCCAGCCCCGAGGAGTGTGACGAGTTGGGTATGTCGGAGGCGCAGCGCCTGGCAGCCCGGCGAGCGTTGGAGGCCTTGAACGTCGCCCCAGAGCACGTTCTGGTGGACGGCAATTGGGACTTTGTGGGAGGCGGTCGACGGGTAATTGGTGGTGACCAAATCTCCCTCTCCATCGCGGCAGCGTCGATTCTGGCCAAAGTGACTCGGGACCGCATCATGCGTCAGCAGGCCCCTGACTTCCCTGGCTACAACTTCGAGGCAAACAAGGGATATCCCTGTCCGGTCCACAAGGCGGCTTTGCAGGCTATGGGCCCTACGGCAATACACCGCCGCAGTTGGGTGTTCATGGATCATCTGATCTGGAACGGACTGACCCGGATCCACCCTGGATCTCAGCTCGAGCTGCCGCTTCAGCCCTGACGGCCGGAGGCTGGTCCTCGACTACCTTGACTCTGATGGAACTGAGCGTACGGGACCGGGCCCTTCTCGAAGGGGAAGCCGGAGAGGCGGCCAGGCTGGCCATGGAACTGGTCGTAGCAGTGGGAGAAGCAGAGGGAGCGAGCCGGCTGGTAGACATCGAGGCTGCCCATATCGACGGGTGCCTCTACCACGGTCGAGCAGGTCTTGATTTCGCTCGAAGGCTGGTGGAAGGCAGCGGCAGGGTAAGCGTGCCGACGACCCTCAACGTAGCGTCCCTCGACCTCCTCCACCCCGACCTCTACCGGGGAGATCCCACAACTGCAGCCGAAGCCAAGGCGTTGATGGAGGCGCATTTGGATCTGGGCTGTCAGCCCACCTGGACCTGTGCTCCCTATCAGCTCCCACGGCGACCGAAACTTGGCCAGCAGATCGCCTGGGGCGAATCCAACGCCATCGTTTTCGCCAACTCCGTGCTCGGGGCTCGCACCAATCGCTACGGAGACTTCCTCGACATCTGCTGTGCGATTACCGGTCGCGCCCCTTACACCGGACTTCATACCGATGAGGGGCGGCTCGCCACTCTCCAAGTCAACGTGGACGTGGCAGATGAACTTCTCGGCTCGGAGCTTTTCTACCCCTCTCTCGGCCATGTCCTCGGCGAGGTCAGCGGGGTGGACATACCAGTGGTCGTCGGACTCGACTCCCGGGCCGATGAGGACCGTCTCAAGGCCCTGGGGGCAGCTGCGGCATCCTCGGGTGCGGTGGCGATGTTCCATGTGGTAGGCGTCACCCCGGAGGCGCCCACTTTGGAGGCGGCTCTGGGTTCTCGACCCCCTACCAGGGTGGTGACCGTGACCGAGAAGGATCTGCGGAGGGCTCGGGAGTCGCTGAGCAGCGGCTCGGGACCCTTGGGAGCTATAAGCCTCGGAACGCCGCACATGTCCTTGAAAGAGCTACGGCACCTGTCCCTCCAGACGGCAGGGCTGACCACCCGAGTTCCGTTCTACGTCAGCACCGGACGGGACATCGCCGCCCAGGCCAGGAAGGAGGGCCTCCTGGAAGCCCTCGAATCCTTCGGCGCCACCCTGGTGGTCGACACCTGCACCTACGTCACTCCCATCATGGACGCGGTGTCGGGGGTGGTGATGACCAACTCAGCCAAATGGGCGTACTACGCCACGGCGAACCTCGGGGTAAGCGTCCGGCTGGCGTCCACGGATGACTGCGTAGCCTCAGCCGTCGCCGGCGAGGTCGTGTTGGAGAGGGAGTGGGGTTGAGGGCGACGAGGACATTGGTGGCTGGCCAAGCCCGAGGTGAGCTTCTGGTGCTGAGTGATCCCCTTTCGCTGTGGGGAGGAGCCGAAGTCGAATCAGGGCTTATCGTCGATCCTTCCCATCCCCAGCGGGGGCAGAGGATCAGCGGGAAGATCCTGGTCATGCCCCACGGGCGCGGATCCAGCTCGTCTTCGTCGGTCTTGGCGGAGATGCTCCGGATAGGCACCGGGCCCGCGGGGATCATCGTCGAAGAACCCGACGGGATTCTTGTCGTGGGCTCTCTGGTGGCCCGCTCCCTCTACGGGGTAGAGTGCCCCGTACTGGTAGCTCCCTTCCAGAGCCAGAGCGGTGAAATCTGGGAGATCCGGGGGGATCAACTGGAACGGGCGTCTGGGATTTTGGGGGTAGAGGAGGTGCCCATACCTGCCGATAGAATACATATGGCCTACACCGAAGAAATGGGCGCGCTCTTCTCGAGAATTCCGGTAGCCCTCTATCGCAGCTCGCCTGAGGGCAAGATACTCGCCGCCAATTCCACTCTCGCTCACCTACTCGGTTTCGACAGCGTCGAGGAATTGTTTACGGGCCTGGCGGATGTCGAGAACATCTACGTCGACCCGAATGATCGCGCCCGTTGGGTAGAAGAGATGGAGGCACACGGGATTGTCTATGACTTCGATATTGAGCTGCAGCGGCCCGATGGGACCACGATCTGGGTCCAGGACACCGCCAGAGCAATCCGCGACGACCAAGGTCGAGTTCTCTACTTCGAGGGCGCCCTTATCGACGTCACTGCGAAGGTGGAGGCCAGACGAGAGAAAGACGAGTTTGTAGCCACCGTGGCGCACGAGCTTCGTAATCCCCTGGCCGTGGTCTTGGGGCTGGGTGAGGAGCTGGCCAACGGCTACGACACCTTCACCGACGACGACCGGCGTGAGCTGGCTCAACTCATAGCCCGACAAGCCCAGGAGGCGTCGTGGCTGATCGAAGACCTGCTGGTCGCTTTTCGCGACGACGTGAGCCGGGTGCCCCTCTCGCCGAGCGCGTTTGGCCCCACCAAGGAGGCGGAACGTGTCCTCGAGGTGGTGGAGAAGCCCATCGAGTTGGCGGTGGAGGGGGAAGAGCCGAAGGTGTTCGCCGATCCCCGTCGAACCCGGCAGATACTGCGCAACCTAGTGAGCAACGCCCTCCGCTACGGAGGCGAGGAAGTTGTCGTGCGGATCTCTCGGAGCGACGACCGGGCAGAGATCAAAGTATGCGACAGCGGAGATCCGATTCCTCCAGGCAAGGTGGAGCGGATCTTCAGGCCCTTCGAGACAGCAGGAGGCAAGGAACATCCCAAGTCTGTGGGACTGGGACTACCAGCAGCGCGCAAACTGGCCCGGCTCATGGAAGGCGACCTCATCTACCGCCACCTAGGGGGATACTCCTGCTTCATCCTCTCCCTGCCCGCAGCCTGAATCCGACCACCGCCTAAGCTCTCTCCGATGCGCGTACTTGTGACCGGGGGAGCGGGGTTCATCGGCAGCCACACAGTGGTCTCTCTGATCGAGGCTGGCCACAAGCCGGTGATGGTCGACAATCTGAGCAACTCGAGACGATCGGTCGTAGTCCGTATCGGAGAGATCACCGGTATCGAACCTGAGTTCCACGCCATGGATGTACGCGACCGTTCGGCTGTGGCCGCGGTGGCAGAAGGTGTAGATGCCTGCATGCATTTCGCCGCCCTGAAGGCAGTAGGCGAATCGGTGAGTCGACCGCTCGCCTACTACGACAACAACGTCACCGGCACCATCTCCCTAATCGAAGCCCTGGTGGACGCAGGAGTGAGGTCGTTCATATTCAGCTCTTCGGCAACCGTATACGGGGAGCCGGTTTCGCTTCCGCTGCACGAGGACATGCCCACGGGCAGCGCCACCAACCCCTACGGGTGGACGAAGATCATGATGGAACAGATCCTCCGTGATCTCCAGGCGTCGACACCGGAGTGGAGCGTGTCTCTGCTTCGGTACTTCAATCCGGTGGGCGCTCATCCTTCCGCGCTCATAGGAGAGGACCCGGCGGACACGCCGACCAATCTGATGCCGATAGTGGCCCGGGTGACGGACGGTCTGGCACCGAGAGTGCAGGTGTTCGGCGGTGACTATCCCACCCCTGACGGCACACCCATTAGGGACTACGTGCATGTCGTCGACGTGGCCGAAGGCCATGTTGCGGCACTGGAGTCACACGGCGCCGAGCCAGGGGTTCACGTCTACAACCTGGGCACGGGGAGAGGCCATAGCGTGCTGGAGGTCATAAAGGCCTATGAGGAGGCCTCGGGCAAACCCGTTCCCTACGAGATCGTCGGTCGCCGGCCCGGTGACGTGGCCGCCACCTGGGCTGATGTCTCCAAGGCCGAGGCTGAGCTGGGCTGGAAGGCCACCCGTGACCTCCACCAGATGTGCGCCGACTCCTGGCGCTGGCAGCGTCAGGCCCGTTAGTTAGCCTGCCGTCGGTGTCAGACCTGATCAGCCGAGTTGAGGAGTGGATCACCGGTGATCCTGATCCTGTCACCCGCCGGGAGCTGCGCCAGCTGATCGAACGGGGTGATGCGGACGAGCTGCAGAAGCGGTTTAGCGGCACGCTGGAGTTCGGCACCGCCGGCATCAGAGGCGTCGTAGGCGCCGGACCCACCCGAATGAACCGGGCAGTGGTGATTCGAACCACTAGCGGTCTAGCCGACTATCTCCTTGAGGAATATCAGGGGCCCCCTACCCGAGCGGTGGTGGTCGGCTACGACGCCCGGCCCGACAGCCGGAGGTTCGCCGAGGACACCGCTGGAGTGCTGGCCGCGGCGGGAATTCCCGTCGTCTACTTCCCTGAGGAAGCGCCAACACCCCTGGTGGCTTTTACTGCCAAACATCTGCACGCCGCCGCCGCGGTGGTCATCACCGCCTCCCATAACCCCCCTGAATACAACGGGTACAAGGTCTACGGTTCCAACTCCGCCCAGATAATCCCGCCCACAGATTCTCGGATCTCCGCGGCCATAGCTCGAGTGGGTGCTGCCGCTGCCGTACCCCGTCTCGAGGGCGTCTTCTCGGGAGGGTCGGATCTCGCGGTGCCGGTTCCCGAACGCGTCTTCGACTGCTACTGGGAGGAGGTGAGTCAACAACGTCGCAGGACCGCAGGGTCGGATCTTCGCATCGTCTACACACCCCTCCACGGTGTCGGCGGAGGGACCGTGGTCGAGATGTTCGAGAGAGCAGGACATGAGGGCCTGGTCCCAGTGGCTCGGCAGTTCGAGCCCGACGGTGCCTTCCCCACTGTCGCCTTCCCCAACCCCGAAGAGCCAGGGGCTCTGGATCTGGCCATCGCCGAAGCAGGAGACGCTGACCTGATGCTGGCCAACGACCCCGACGCCGACAGGCTAGCTGTGGCCCTTCCCCACGAGGGAGGGTGGAGCCTGCTGAACGGCAACGAGATCGGCGTTCTCCTCGGCGACTATCTGACCAGGGATCTCACCGTCCGTCCGATCGTGGTCAACTCCATCGTCTCCAGCCCGATGCTGGGTCTGATTGTGGCCGCCCGGGGCGGCCTCCATGAGGTCACTCTCACCGGCTTCAAATGGATAGTGAATGCCGGGCTCTCCCTGCAGGAGGCGGGCGAGGGGAGGTTCGTCTTCGGCTACGAGGAGGCCCTCGGCTACACGGTCGACGGTGTGGTCCGGGACAAGGACGGGATGTCGGCGGCGCTCATCTTGGCCGACCTGGCCGCAGATCTCGCCGACGTTGGACACACCCTCTGGACCCGCCTGGTGGAGCTGTGGCAGGAGTTCGGCCTGTGGGCCTCTGCCCAACATTCGGTTACCCGCGCCGGGCCGGAGGGGATGGCGACGCTGGTCGAAGCCGTGGACCGTTTGGCA
The DNA here is from genome assembly GCA_046756405.1 of Acidimicrobiia bacterium. Lineage (GTDB taxonomy): Bacteria > Actinomycetota > Acidimicrobiia > Spongiisociales > ZC4RG35 > JBHHWH01. The sequence continues at coordinate 19,109 of JBHHWH010000037.1, forward strand.
GCCGATCCGCCGGCGGTAGTGGGGGAGTGGTCGGTGTCATCGGTGGTCGACTACCGGGAGGATGCCGCGGAGAGACCTCCGTGGCTGGGCATCCAGGCGTTGGTGCAACTCGACCTCGAGGACGGCGGCCGGCTTCTGGTCCGGCCAAGCGGTACGGAGCCGAAACTGAAGATCTACGCCGACCTGAGAGGAACGGTGGGGGAGAGGCCCTTGGAAGACAGAGATCGGCTGACGGCACATGCGCTCGACCTGGCCCGCCGCCTGGCCGACGAACTAGGGCTATGAACCGTCAAGACCCCCGTTGGCGGTACAGGTACAGCCAGCCGAGTCCGTGGGCGGCGACACCGATCAGCAGGACCCACCCCGCTGCGGCATATCCGGCAACGAAGGCCGCCACTGCGGCGAAGATGGCGGCGGCCACCAGGGCGACCCGTACTCCGTTGAGGGGACCGAACATCACAGCGAACACTACGCGCCTTCGACTCTCTTTCGGACCATGCTTCGCTACTTAGCCGCCCTGGCGTTACTCACGGTCGCCTGCACCGGAGCGACCGTGGGGGAGGGACTGGCGACCGGAGTCGGGACCTCACCGACCACCACTTCATCTATTCCTATCACCACCTCGACCTCGACTACGACCCTGGTCCAGCCGACGACGACGCCGCCGAACTCCACAGTGCCGGCGCCGCCGCCCGCCGCTCTTATCAGCCCCAGCGGCATTCCGGTGGGAGTTCTTCACACCGACGGGCCACTACATACGGTCCTCACCCCCTGCGGCAACGAGGGCTACCTGGCCCGTGGGACACCCCTCTACGAGGTCACGGTGGCCCTGGATCCCGGCCATGGAGGACCGGTCGACACCGGAGCCTGGGGTGCCAACGGGCTGATGGAAAAGGACATAAACCTCCGCGTCGCCGAGGCCACCGCGGAGAGGCTGGGGGAGAGGGGTGTTTCGGTGATACTCACCCGCACCGGTGACTACAGCTCGCCGCTCTATGTCAGGGCCAGCCTGGCCGACAGCCTGAACGCTGAGCTGATTCTGTCGATACACCACAATGCACCGACACCAGGACCCTCGACGGAACCCGGCATCGAGGTCTTCTACCAGGCTGGTTCTCCAGCGGCGAGGCGCCTCGGTGGTCTGGTTTGGAAGCACACCATGAGCGCCCTGTCGGGCTTCGACGTTCGCTGGGCAGCTTCTCCCGACGCCGGGGCGATGACCGTCCTCAACACCCGCGGGGACGATGCCTACGGAATACTCCGCCACCCAGAGACGGTGTCCGCCCTGGTGGAGTTGGGCTATATCTCCAACCGGCCCGAAGCGGAGCTGTTCGCCACAGTTGAGTACGTGAGCGCTGTCTCCGCCGCCCTCGCTGATGCTGTGGTCGCCTATTTGAACACCGACGACCGAGGTGCCGGATACGTGACGGGTCGGGTCTTCAACCCGGCACCCGGGGTCAGCCGCGCCGTGTGCGAAGACCCCGATCTGAGTTGAGGTCCTAACCTCGTCGGCGGTATGAGCACGGTACGAGTAGAGACCGAAGGCCGGGTGCGGATAGTCGAGATCGACCGCCCGGAAAGGCGCAACGCTGTCGATTCAGTCACGGCCAGGAAACTCGCCGACGCTTTCCGGCGTTTCGAAGATGACCCGGCGGTTGACGTAGCCGTGCTCTCCGGCCGGGGCGGGACCTTCTGTGCCGGCGCCGACCTCCATGAGATCGCCAGAGGCGTCGAGGGCCGCATCAGCCCGCGGGGGGACGGTCCGATGGGACCCACCAGGATGCGCCTGACTAAGCCGGTGATCGCCGCCATCGAAGGCCATGCCGTGGCGGGCGGGCTGGAGCTGGCCCTGTGGTGCGATCTCCGGGTCGCCGCAGAGGAGGCGGTGCTGGGTGTCTTCTCCCGCCGCTTCGGCGTCCCCCTGGTGGATCTGGGGACGGTGCGCCTCCCTCGGCTGATCGGCCAGAGTCGGGCCTTGGACCTCATCCTCACCGGAAGGCCGGTGACTGCCCCCGAGGCGTTGGAGATGGGATTGGTGAACAGGGTTGCTCCTGCCGGTACCGCCCTCGAAGCGGCTGTGGAGCTTGCCGTGCAGATCTCCCGCTTCCCCCAGACGTGCCTGCGCCATGACCGTCTCTCGGCGTTGGAGCAGTGGGGGCTCACCGAGGAGGCGTCCATGGAAAACGAGTTGCGGCACGGATTCGAGGTCATCAACAGCGGAGAGACCACCGAAGGGGCGGCCGGATTCAGCTCCGGGGCTGGACGCCACGGGGAGGGAGTATGACCGGGCGCCGGCTATCCATCATCCTCACCCTGTCTACCGAATCGGGGGGAGTGAGCAGTAGATCGGTTCGCTGACGAACTTGGTGCCCAACAACCCTAGAACCATAGGGCTACTTAACATAACATAGATTATAGGCTCAACCACACCACAGCCTCCACACACTCTTACACTCCTCCCCACACCAGCCCGGAATAACCCCCACCCAAGGGCGGTTGCCCCGGGCGCAATCCCAACCTGCCAGGAGAGAATCAAGAAATGGCCACCGTCGCCCTCACCAAAGACAACTTTGACGAGACGATTCAACACAACGAGACGGTCCTCATCGACTTCTGGGCCGAATGGTGCGGTCCCTGCCGCACGTTCGCCCCGGTCTTCGAAGAGGCCTCCGAGAAGCATCAGGACATCGTTTTCGCCAAGGTCGACACCGAAGACCAGGTAGAACTGGCCCAGGCCTTCGGTATCCGCTCCATTCCAACCCTTATGGCCTTCCGGGACCAGGTGATCCTCTACGCCCAGCCGGGCGCTCTTCCCGCCGAGCTGCTCGAGGACCTCATCTCCCAGGTCAAGGCCCTGGACATGGACGAGGTACGTGCTCAGATCGCCGAGCAGGAGTCAGACCACGACCACGAACACGCCTGAGAATACGTACGGCGTAAGTCCTAGGCGGGCTTGCGGTACACAGACACGTGCTGACCCGACGCCCCTGTGAAGGGGCGTCGGTCGTACCAGCCCCAGCGTTCGACCCGCTCCAGCCCGGCAATGCGGGCCATGAGGTCGATCTCCGACGGCCA
>JBHHWH010000038.1:0-21967 GCA_046756405.1 Acidimicrobiia bacterium
CCTGAAACAGCTCAGTATTTGGCCAGCTCCTGGGCCTTCTCCACGATCGACTCGGGGGTGGGGTAGAGGGCGTTCTCCAAAGAGCCGGCGTAGGGCATGATCGGCACCTCAGGCAGGGCGCAACGCCGCACCGGAGCGTCGAGCCACTCGAAGGTCTTGTCGGCGATCTGGGCGGCGATCTCGGCGCCGTATCCGCCGAACTCGTTGTCTTCGTGGACGATGAGCGCTCGGGACGTCTTCTTGATCGACTCCTCGATGGTGGGCCAGTCGAGGGGTTTGAGGCTGCGCAGGTCGATCACCTCGGGGCTGATCCCCAGTTCCTCGAGGATCGGCACGGCTTCCATCACGAAGTGGGCCATGGCACCGTAGGCGATGATGGTCAGGTCGGTGCCCCTGCTGCGGAGGGCGGCCTTGCCGAGAGGAGTCTTGTGCGCACCTTCGGGGAAGGGGCCGCGGGCGAGGCGGTACAGCTTCTTCGGCTCGAGGAACATGACCGGGTCGGGATCCTCGACGGCAGTGTGCAACAGGCCCTTGGCGTCAGCGGGAGTCGACGGGATGACGATCTTCAATCCCGGGACGTGGGCGTAGAAGGCCTCCACCGACTGGGAGTGGTAGAGGGCACCGTGGATTCCAGCTCCATAGGGGGTGCGGATGACGATCGGAACGTTCCACCGGCCGTCGGAGCGGTAGTGGATCCGAGCCGCCTCGGAGACGATCTGGTCGAAGGCGGGGTGGATGTAGTCGGCGAACTGGATTTCTGGGATCACCTTGAAGCCGGTGGCCGACATGCCGATGGCACAGCCGATGATCGAAGACTCAGCGATGGGAGTGTTAAAGCAGCGTTCTTCACCGAAACGGTCGCTGATCCCTTCGGTGGCCTTGAAGACCCCTCCTTTTTTCCGGGCCACGTCTTCTCCGAAGATGACCGCGTCTGGATGGGCTTCGAGGATCTCATGGAGGGTGCGGTTGATGGCTGTGATCAGGTTTACCGCCTTCCCGGTGACGGGAGGTTCGGGTTCGGTGACCGGTGGACCAGGCTCGATCACCCGGGCATACAGCTTGGAGGTGGGCTCGTCCGGGCTGGGTGACGCTTCGGCCTCCTCGACTGCCCGAGCCAGCTCAGAGACCACTTGTTCTTCGATCTCCTGCTCTGCTGCCTCGCTGAGGAGCCGAGCTTCGATCAGATACTGGCGGAGCCTGCCCAAAGGGTCCTTCTTACGCCACATTTCCACCTCCTCTTTGCTGCGGTAGAGGGCGTCGTTGTCGTCGGAGGTGTGGGCGTAGTAGCGGTAGGTCTCGGCTTCGATGAGGGTCGGACCTTCTCCGGCCCGGGCCCGGGCCACCGCCTTCTGCATGGTCTCCAGGACCACAAAGGGGTCGTTGCCGTCGATGGCGTATCCCGGGAAGCCGTAGCCGGGGGCTCGGTCGGCGACCTTCCCAGCCACTTCCTCGCTGGTCGGTACCGAGATGGCGTACTGGTTGTTCTCGATGATGAAGATGAGGGGAAGGGAGTGGATGCCGGCCCAGTTCATCGCTTCATGCCAGTCACCCTCCGAGGTGGCGCCTTCTCCTCCGTAGACGGCGACGACCTCGTCGCCGCCTCTGGTCTTCAGCCCGTGGGCGATGCCGGCGGCGTGGGGGAACTGGGTTCCTATCACCGAAGACTGGGTGAAGACTCTCCGATCCGGGTCGGACCAATGACTGGGAAGCTGGCGACCGCCGGAGCAGGGGTCGTCCCTTTTGGCGAAGACTCCGAGGAAGACCTCTTGCGGGGTGAAGCCCCAGGCGAGGGCCACCCCCATGTCTCGGTAGTAGGGAAGGACCCAGTCGCGGTCTTTGTCGAGGGCGAAGACGGACGCCACCTGGATCGCCTCGTGTCCGGAGGAGCCGAGGACGAAGGCGGCGCGTCCCTGACGTTGCAGCGCCCACATCCGGTCGTCCATGCGCCGGGCTGTGAGCATCAGCCGGTACATGTCGAGGACTTGGCTGTCGCTGAGTCCGAGGCTGCGGTGGTCCAGGTGGGTTTGCATGGGCGGCTAGTTCCGGTCGTCCCCTCCGCGGCGGAAGCGACGCAAGTCTCCTATCTCCTGGATGCGCTGCTCGGCTACTTGGATGGCAGCGTCGTTGGGGTTGGTACCCAGCTCTTCGGCGCAGTCGAGGATTCGCATCGTGGAGTCGTAGATGGAGTCGACCCGGTGCAAGGCACGGGTCTTCGAATAGGGACCCTGGAGCTCGTCGTAGACGTTGATCAGTCCGCCCGCGTTTACCACGAAATCGGGGGCGTAGAGGATGCCGCGAGCTGCGATGCGCTCGGTGTCGGCGTCGGTTTCCAACTGGTTGTTGGCGGAGCCGACGATCGCCTGGCAGTTGAGTTCGGGGATGGTTTCGGCATTGAGGACTCCGCCGAGGGCACAGGGGCAGAAGAAGTCGCAGTCGACCTTGTGGATCTCGTCTGGGTCTACGGGTTTGATCCCATAGGTTTCTACTGCCGCCTCCAGGGCTAGTGGGTAGGCGTCGCTGGCGATCACCTCGGCCCTAGCCTCGGTGAGGAGCTGGACGAAAGCCGAGCCGACCTTGCCTACACCCTGGACGGCGAAGCGACGCCCCGCCAGGTCGGTGTCGCCCCAAAGCTTGTTGGCCACGGCCCTACAGGCGGCGTATAAACCGCGGGCTGTGATCGGAGACGGGTCTCCCGAGCCGCCCAGGGCGGTGGAATTGCCGAGGGCCCAGCGGGTCTCGCGACGGACTGTGTCCATGTCATGGGTGGTCGTCCCCACGTCTTCGGCGGTGATGTAACGGCCTTGAAGGGAGTCGACGATCCGTCCATAAGCGCGGAAGAGTCGCTCGCTCTTGTCCGTCTGAGGATTACCGATGATTACGGCCTTTCCTCCGCCGAGGTCGAGGCCGGCGGCGGCTGCCTTGTAGGTCATCCCCTTGGAGAGCCGAAGCACATCCTTGAGGGCGTCGTCCTCAGTTTTGTAGGGAAAAAAACGAGTCCCGCCGAGGGCGGGACCTAGAGCCGTGCTGTGTATGGCAATTATTGTCTTGAGGCCTGATATTTGGTCATAGCCGTAGAGGACCTGTTCGTGGCCCTCAACGCTGACCGCTTCGAATACTCCCAAGGCGGCGACCTCCTCTCTGGAAACCCGGATGGGGACTACTCCGGATACTACCCGGGGACCCCTGGTAGCGCCCAAGCGGATGTGCCACCATAGGGGGGTGACCAAGACCGCTTACCTAAGGGTATACGCTCCCGATGTGAAGGGCTCCGACGAACCCGTGCCGGGGTTTGTCCGATCCTATGGGATCCTCTCCGAGGGGTCGGCGGCGGGTCACTGGGTGGTGGAGTGGAAGGGTCGGCGGCTGGTGTGCCCACGCAACCTTCGGCTGCGGGTCCTGGAGTCCACGATCGCCTTCGCCAACGCCTTCCAGGGGATGGGCGTGGGCTTGGTCCCGGAGGACGCGGCACGAGCCGCCGACCGTGAGCTGAGGGCGTACCTCCAGAGCCACCCCTCCCACCGTTCTCATGTGCTCACTTCGGCCTGGCATGTGCCGGTGCGCTGGTTCGTCGCCTTCGACCCCGACGAGCGGGAGGTGTATGAGGGCCCGCGGGGACCGCGGCTCCGATTCCGCACCGACATCGAGGCCGCCAAGGGTCGAGTGGAGCATGCCCACGGGGTGCTGGAGGGTCTGAGCATCCTGCCGGGTCCGGCCGAGGAACTGGAGGCGCTCTACGCCTGGCTCAGGCCGTTCCCCGACGGTTCGATGGCCGAGTTGGACTACGCCGAGGTTTCCGAGCTCTTCGACGAGTCTCAGTTGCTGTTCGACAACTCCTGCGAACTGGTCCAGGAGTCGGTGCTGGCGTTGGAGAACGGAGACCTCCGCCGCGCCGGGGAGCTCTACGGCCGCGTTGTCGCCCGGTGGGCCCCCGCCTTCGCCGTCACCTTCTCCAACTGACCCGCGTACCTAATGCACCAGGGCCCGGATTTGGACCTTTGCGGAAAGAGAACGCCCATCCACGGTCTACTGTGCCCCCATGCCCTGGATTGAGGCCCCTCACGAGGATGATTGGGAGGGCGAACTCGCCGAACTGAAGCCTGAGGTCGTTGACCCCAACTTCGGGAGGGTGGACTGGATCATGCGGATCCACGCCCTTGATCCGGGGAGTCTCTACGCACACCTGGTGCTCTACCGCCAGGCGATGAAGGGCACGAAGACCCTGTGGAAGGTGGAGCGGGAGATGCTCGCCCTGGTGGTCTCCCAGGCGAACGACTGCCATTACTGAGTGATCCACCACCGGCGCGGTCTGCGCCGCCTGCTGAGAAACAATGAGCTGGCGCGGCGGATCGAGGACGACTTCGAAACCGCCGGGCTGTCCGAGAAGCATCTCACCATGCTCCGCTACGCGGTCAAACTCACCCGTACTCCGGCGGCCGTCACCGAATCCGATGTGGAGGCTTTACGCCGGGTCGGGTTCTGCGATCCCGACATCCTCCACATCGTTGAGGTGACCGCTTACTACGCCTATGCCAACCGAGTGGCCGACGGTCTCGGAATCCCCGTAGAGGAGTGGATCCCCGAGAATTAGGACGCGACCTCCGATAGCCTCGGTCTGTGACCTCAAGGCTGATCCTCTTGGTGGTGTTGGCGTTCGTCTTCGCCGCCTGCACGCCTCCGGAGGAGGCCAGCGATGACGGGCTTCCTGGGCTGCTCGTCATCCTCGATCGGGACGGGAACGTGGCCACGGTGGATCCCAACGGAGGGGATCCAGCCCGGGTTGCAGAGGCCGACGAGGCGGTCTACATCCAACCGGTCTGGTCGCCAGACGGAACGCGGATCGTCTGGGGGCAGGTCACGGCGGACGGACCTGCCACGGTCCTAGCCGAGCCCGACGACCAGGGCCTGACCGTCATCCCGATGATCAACCCGCCCTTCTACTTCTACTGGGCTCCGGACAGCCGGGCCGTCGGTGTTCTCCACAACAGCAGCGGAACAGGAATCGACTTCGAGATCGTCGACGTGGCGAGAGGCGAAGCCGCCGTTGTCGACCAGGGTGTCCCCTATTACTTCTCGTGGAGTCCCGACGGGAACGAGATCGTGGTCCACGTCGGCGCTGAACGCCTGGCCACCATCGACAAGAACGGAGCCGGAACCGACGTCGGTGTCACCTCTTCCGAGTACCTGGCCCCGCAGTGGGTGTCCGGTGGGATCATCCACGTGGCTGAAGGGGCCCTGGTGATCGAGACGGAGGACGGTCAGGTTCCTCTTGCCCTTCTCTCGGGTGCTGTCACCTTTGTTGCCAACCCCGAAGGCTCACTGGTGGCAGTCCAGTGGCTTGGGGAGGAGGAGGGCACCCCGGCGGTGTTCCGACCCGAGGCGGTGGAAGTTTCCAGCGTTCCCGCCAACAAGGTTGTGGTGGTAGACACCGGTACCGGGAAGCAGACAGTGGCCTTTGACGGCCCCGCCGTCGGGTTGTTTTGGAGTCCCGACGGCCAACGGGTGCTGATCCTGAGCGTCTCCGCCTCCGGTGCGGCCCTGGAACCCTTCGTCTGGGAGAGGAGCGAAGGCACGAGCGCATATCCGGCTTTCGTGCCCCACGGGTCCTTCGTTCGTGAGGTGCTTCCCTTCTTCCCCCAGTACGCCCAGTCGCTGAACCTCTGGGCACCCGACTCATCCGCATTCGCCTATGCCGGGGAGATCGAAGGGGACCAGGGAATCTGGATCCAGGAGCTGGCTGCCACACATCCGCGTCTGGTGGCGGAGGGGACGTGGGTGGCCTGGTCGCTACGGTAACGGTTAGCCTGCCGTCTTCCTGCCCCGACCGACTTAGCGATGCAAGCGACTGATCCCGATCCAGGCCGACCCCTAGAGAACAAAACCGTGTTTATCACCGGAGGCAGCCGGGGGATCGGGGCCGCCACGGCTGTTCGCCTCGCCGAGCTGGGTGCCAAGGTGATCCTCACCTACCGTCAGGCGGAAGTAGGGGCCGAGGCAGTAGTGGAGAAGTGCTCCGGACTGACGCCGGGGGCTAAAGCGATTCAGTTGGATCTCCTCGACGAGGACAGCGTCCGGTCCGCCTTCGCCAGCCTGGACTTTGATCGGCTCGACATCCTGATTGCGAATGCCGCTGCCACCGCACTCAAGCCGTTGCTGGCGTTGAAGCTGCATCAGATCGACAAGACCTTCGCCATCTCGGTACGTCACTTCCTTCTCATGGTCCAGTTGGCGTATCCGCTGCTGGAAAAGACCGGCGGCCGGATCATCGCTGTCTCCGGTGCTGACACCGTCGGCTACATACCCAGTCATGGTCTGCTGGCGGCGGCCAAGGCGGCGATGGAGACCCTGGTCTACTACCTGGCCTGCGAGCTGGGGCCGGCTGGGGTGACGACGGTGGGGGTCTTGCCCGGCTTCGTGGACACCGACTCGATCCGGATGATGACCGGCCCTGTCTACGAGCACATCAAGGCGGGCGAGGCGGAGAGCCACCCCTTACGCGAGGCCGCCAGCCCGGATCAGGTAGCCGAGGCGATCTCTCTGCTCTGCCTGGACCAGGCCCGCTGGCTCAACGGACAGGTGGTCCGCTGCGACGGCGGGGGCCTCTTCGCCATGACCGGCCGCTACTACGACGCCCTCACCCGCTCCCGAGGCGTAGAACCTCCCCCCGACGCCCCCATCGTGGGCGTCTGAAACCTTTCTGTGCGGGTCTTCAGGCCAAAACGGTCCGCAAACCCGCACAGAACGATTATCGGGCGAGGTTGTAGGTCCCGGCGATGATCCCGCGGAGGATGTCTTCGGTGCCTCCGCCGATCGGTCCCACCCGGGCGTCGCGCCAGTAGCGTTGGGCCCGGTATTCGGTGAGGGCGCCGGCACCGCCATGGATCTGGACGCACTCGTCGGCGGCATCGACGGCCAGGCGCTGGGTGTAGAGCTTGGCCATGGAGGTGAGACGGGTGAGTTCGTCCCGTCCCACCGGCTCGCCCTGCTGTTGGGCCACGTGGAGGCCGAGAGCCCTGTAACAAAGGGCCTTGCCGATCCGGATGCGGGTGGCGAGGTCGGCGAGGCGGTGCTGCCAGACCTGGAATCTGATCACCGGCCGGCCGAACGCAACCCGCTCCCGTCCATAAGCCACCGCCTCCTCATAAGCCAGCTCGGCGAGCGCCACTGCCCAGAGCCCCATGATCAGCCGCTCCCACTGGAAGTTCTCCATGATCGCCCCGAACCCGGATCCCACCTCGCCGAGCCGGTTGGCGTCCGGCACCCGTACCTGGTCCAGACTGATCTCCCCGGTATGGGAGGTATGCCAGGACACCATCTTCATCCGTCTCGCCTCGTAACCTGGTGTGCCTGCGTCGACGACGAAGAGGGTGATGTTGCGGTGGCCCGGGTCGTCGGCGGTTCGGGCGGCCAGCACCAGCCAATCCGCCCAGGCCCCGTTGGTGATGAACACCTTGGAGCCGGTGATCACCCAGTCGTCTCCGTCAGGCACGGCCCGGGTACGGACACCGTTGACGTCACTGCCGGCCCCGGGTTCGGTGATGGCCAGGGCACCCAGCGAGCTTCCTTCTATGGCGGGTGTCAAATAGCGTCGCTTCTGGTCATCGCTGCCGAAGCGGTCGACATAGAGGCTGGCCAGCTGGCTGTGGGCGCCGAGGTCCATGGCCACCCCAGTAGCCCCGCAGCGGGCCAGCTCCTCCACCCAGACCGCCTCCGCGGCGTAGTCAGGTCCGGTGCCGCCCCACTCCGGATCGAACTTGGCGCCGAAGAACCCGGCCTCACCTACCCGCCGGAACAGCTCCCGGGGAAAGTCCCGCTCCTCCTCCCAACGATCGGCGTATGGCTTCAGCTCCCGGTCGACGAACAGCCGGATCGCCTCCCGGTAGGCCTCGTGGTCTTCGGTGAAGGGGTAAGGCCTCACCACAGCTCCAGGATCTTGGCGAGGACCTCCCGCTGGACCTCGTCGGTGCCGGCGCCGATCCTGCCGATGCGCATCGTCAGCCACTCCCGGGCCACCGGCGAATCCTCTGCCAGCCCGTACCCTCCGAAGGTCTGCACCGCCTCGTCGGAGACCAGGGCGGCGAGCTGTCCGACGGCCAGCTTGGCCATAGCGATCTCCTCGGTGGCATAAACGCCGCGGTTCCACAGGTCACAGGCTTCGTAGACCAGCGATCCCACGGCCTCCACTTCAGTGGCCACCTGGGCGAGCCGGTGGGCCAGCGCCTGGAAATCACCGATGGGCCGGCCGAAGGCGCGGCGTTCCCGGGCGTAGTCGATCGCCGTATCGAGTAGCGCCCGGCATCCGGCCAGGCCATATACGGCCACCGCCAGCCTTTCTCCCTGGAGCTCCCACATGATCTGGGAGAATCCTTCGCCCTCAACGCCCAACAGGGCCCCGGCGGGAACCCGGACTTCATCGAGGTAGAGAAGAGCGGTGTCCGACATCTTGAGGCCCGCCTTGCTCAGGCTGCGGGAAAGTTCGAAGCCGGGCAGGTCGGTGTCGACAATGAACATGGAGATGCCCGACCACGGTGCCCCCTCCTGGGCCGGTCCGGTGCGCACAACCATGGTGACGAAGTCGGCTCGTGCTCCGTTGGTGATGTACATCTTGGAGCCGCTGATTACCCAATCCTCACCGTCCCGCACCGCTCGGGTTCGTATCGCTGCAACGTCGGAACCGGCGTCGGGCTCGGTGATGCCGATGGCTCCGATCAGTTCTCCGCGCAGGGCTGGCGTCAGATAGCGCTGCTTCTGTTCCTCGGTTCCGAACTGACGGATTGGAGGCGTGCACATGTCGGTCTGGACGGCGAGGGCGGTGGCGATGGCCTGAGAGACTCGCCCGATCTCTTCGAGGAACACTACGTGGGCCCAGTAGTCGCCTCCCTGACCTCCGTCCTCGACCGGGACGTTGAGGCCGAAGAAACCCAGTTCTCCGGCGCGGTGGAACACCGCGTTGGGAAGGAACCCGTCCCGCTCCCAGTCGGTGAGATGAGGGACGATCTCACTCTCCAGCCAGTCCCGGATCGCAGAGCGGAGGAGATCGTGTTCCTGGGTGAACGGTGTCGTGGTCACGCCGTCCGCAGACTAGAGGGCATCCCACCGCGGACGCGAGGAGCCGAGCGTGGCAGGATACAGACCATGCCAGCCCCGGAGCCCTGGTGGTTGACCGGTCCCGAGGACGCCCCTTCGCCCTCGGCCGATGTTCGCGCCTTCGGGAACTCCTTCCGACGTGGAGTCGCCGATGTTCTCGGCGACAACCTGGTCAGCCTCTACCTCTTTGGCGCCATAGCGTTTCCCCGACCGACGAGTTGGCTCCTAGATGTGGACTTCCACTGTCTCCTCGCCACAGCTCCCTCAGAGGAGGAGTGCGAGGCGGTCCGGAACCTTCATCGACGCCTTGCAGAGATGTGGTCGTTGGGCAGCAAGCTCGACGGCCATTACTTGCTCGAGGTCGACGCCAGCCAGGCCGGATGGCCGCAGTGCCGGGTCTTTTCCAACACCGACCACGCCTGGGCGTTGCACCGGGCCCATGTCCACGGTGCCCGGTTTTTCCAGCTTGCCGGGGAAGACCCCCGTTTCCTCTTAAGCGAACCCGCCTGGGAGGAGCTGGACGATTCCTTGGACGCCGAGATGCGCTACATCATCGAGCATCCCGAGCATCCTGCCTTCGGGGTGCTCAACGCCTGCCGGGTGCTCTACAGCACCCGCACCCGGGACGTGGTGGTGTCCAAATACGCCGCTGCCCAATGGGGTCAGCAGGAACTGCCGGAGTGGGCAGCTGTCCTCGAGTCGGCAGTGCGTCTTTACAGCCGGGTGGGTGGGGAGGACGACCTGGAGGCGGTCAGGGGTCGGGGGCGGGAGTTCATCTCCATGGTCTGCGCTGAGACCGAGATGCCCCGATGAAGGACCCGGACCACGTTGTCATCTCAGGGGCCGCCGGCGCCTGGGGCGACTCATCCCTCTCCACGGCTCAGCTCCTCGCCGACGGGCGCAGCGACTACATCATTTACGAGGGCCTGGCGGAGATCACCATGGCCATCCTCGCCCGCGCCCGCGCCAAAGATCCCACCCAGGGCTACGCCCGGGACATCATCGAGACCATCGCTGCTCATCTCACCGATTTTCACCAGCAGGGGATCAAAGTGATCACTAACGCTGGAGGGGTCAACCCCCAGGCGGCGGCGGACGTGATCCGCACCGCGGCGCGGAAGGCTGGCGTGGGCCTTTCCGTCGGCGTGGTGGAAGGCGACGATCTGTCGGGGATGATTCGGGAGTTGCGGGCGGCTGGCGTCGTGGAGATGAACACTGGTGAGCCCCTGCCTGACTCTCCCCTGGCCTTCAACGCCTACCTGGGAGCCTATCCCATTGCTGCCGCCCTCGACGCGGGCGCCGATGTGGTGGTCACCGGACGGGTGGTGGACTCGGCGCTGGTGCTGGGGCCTCTCATTCATGAGTTCGGTTGGGATCCCGACGACCACTACGTCCTCGCCGCGGGCAGTCTCGCCGGCCATCTCCTCGAGTGTGGACCCCAATCCACGGGAGGGCTTTTCACCGACTGGAAAGACACCTCGAGCTGGGTCAACCCTGGCTATCCCATTGCCGAGATCAGGCGTGACGGCAGCTTCGTGCTGACCGCACCGGAAGCCAGCGATGCCCTGGTGGATGTCCGCACCGTGGCCGAACAGCTCCTCTACGAGATCGGTGACCCCGCCTGTTACCTGCTGCCTGATGTGGTGTGCGACTGGAGTCAGGTCGAACTCATCCAGAAGGGGGTCAACCGCGTGGAGGTGGCCGGGGCTAGGGGCATGCCTCCAACTTCGACGCTGAAGGCCTGCGCCCAGGTCCAGGACGGATGGCGAACCCAGATGCTGTTGTTCATCGGAGGGAGGGACGCGGCGGCGAAGGCCCGAAGGGCGGGGGAGGACCTGGTTGAGCGGGGACGACGGATGCTCGCTGCTTCCGGCCTGGACGACTTTCGGGAGGTGAACGTCGAGGTTCTGGGCGCCGAAGACACCTACGGGCCCCACGCCCGACGCGGCGACACCCGGGAGGTGGTGCTGAAGGTCGCCGTGCACCATGATGACCGGGAGGCCGTGGCCCGCTTCGTCCGGGAGATTCCCTCGATAGGACTGGCCGGCCCTCCCGGAGTGAGCGGAGGAGGTGCGGGTCTTCCCCGACCTTCACCGCTGATCCGGCTGAAGTGTTTCCTGGTTCCCCGGGAGATGGTGGTCGCCCGTGTCGACGTGGACGGTGAGACGGTGGAGATAGTCCACTCGGCATCGACGGGCCACTCGCTGGCAGAGACAGTGGTCGAGGAGGGAGTCCATCCCTTCGCTCCTGAAGGGGAGACTGTGGAGGTCCCCTTGATCGCCATCGCCCACGGACGGTCGGGCGACAAGGGCGCCGATGTCAACATCGGGGTGAGGGCCCGCCACCCCGATTTCCTGCCCGTGCTGTTGGGACAGGTGACAGCCGAGAGAGTGTCGGACTGGCTGGCCCATCTCGGCGCCCGGGCGGTGGAGCGCTATGAGGTGGTCGGCATCGATGCGGTCAACTTCGTGCTGCGGGGAGGCCTAGGCGCAGGAGGCACGGCATCGTTGCGGTTCGATCCCCAGGGCAAGGCCATCGCCCAGCAGCTCCTGGACATGCCGGTCCAGTTGCCCACCAACCTCGCCGACCACCCGGCCCTGGCCGACTAGAAGAGTCATCTGGGAACCCTGTCGGGAAGGACGTTTTCCGGCTTATCCTGGGGCGATGAGGTTCGCCGGAGGCGTGGCCCGGGTACCCCTGACTGTGCGAGCGCTCTTCTCAACCAAGCCAGGATACCGGGACCCGTGTTACGGGACTCCGGTCAGACCTTGAGAACCATCACGATCACAGCGACCACGAGCAGGAGGGTGATGGCCTGGCCGGCTCGGGCCGCCTTGCGGCCATTGGCGCCGGCGCCGGGAAAGTCTCCCTCTTCAGCCGAAGCGAGGGCTGCTGTGGCAGCCGGAGTCAGGACCGCGCCGGCTATTCCGAGCGCAACAACCACCACCACCAGACCGGTGATGACGAAGGGCTCGGTGAAGCTGTGTCCGTCATCTACCAGCACGATCCCGATGCCGGAGAGCAGGGTGAGCACTCCGGCCGGGGTGAAGTACTTCCGTGCCGCCTCGATGAGGACGCCGATCCAGGCCACGGTCACCGGTCCCCCCGCTTTCGCCATGCGCGGGCCGAGGAACCCGTTGAGGAACCCCCCTCCGATCCAGGCTGCTGCGCTCAGGATGTGGACGATCAGAAAGAACTCGGTCATCGGGTGCCCTCCTCGGCTCAGGTGCGATGCGCCACGGTAGACACCTGGAGGACCGACTGCGTCGGCGAGGGGCTATGAGACCGCGATCGGCCCTTCGATGCCGGTGACTGTCCATGTGCCGTCGACGAGGTCGAGGCGGTAGGTGAGCCAGGTTCCACACAGCCCACCGCACCACAGCGACACCGGAACTAGTCCGGTGTCACCGTCCACGACCGGCTCCCCGACTCCCAGGATTACTGCTCCTTCGATGGTGGGACGCAGGTCCTCCGTGCGCCACTGGGCGGGGTCTTCGATCCACCGGACGGGCCCCCAGGCGCCTATGGCGGTCTCGATGGCCGCCCGCTCCTCCGGGGTGAGGAGTCTGGTGGGGCGTCCACCACCGGTGGGATTGCCGGCAAAGGGGTCGGTCCTGGTCTGGATCAGATACTCGGTAAACGGTGGGGGGCCCTCACCGAAGGTGTGGTCCACGGTGATGAGCTGGACTAGGGCAGCCGCCATCATATGGGCCGAGTTCTGGCCCGCCTCGGACCCGGGATCGGGCTGGGGCCCGGCCTCGCACGCGGCGACGACGATGACAACGACAAAAACCAAAGCGAAACGTCTCATGCCGGTTGGACGCCGCCTGATGGCGAAACGGTTCCCCGTCCGATCTTCATTGGACAATCCCGGCGGCCTCAATGGCTCAGGAGCGGGGGTCAGGTCTGGTCGAGGAGTTCGGGAAGGACCCGGAAAACCTTGGAGCGGGGGAGAGCCTGGCGACATCCCGCGGCGATGGCGGCATCCATGGAGTCGCGCTCGACGTGGGGTCCGTAGGCGACTACGGGAGAGCCGAGTGCCACGACGTCGCTCGGAGCGATACTGCTGGCAAGGTCGAGGAGAATCACATCGGCGTTGGAGAGCGCAGCGTCCGCGAGCGAGGTCGCGGCGACGGCTCCGGGCACTATGGCCTGGACGCGGCTTGCGTCCATCAGGTTCTCGGTGAGGACTAAAAGACGGCTCATCTTGCGGGGCGGCCTCTCGATGACCGTGACGCTCTACTCACTGAGGAGCCTGGAGAGGGAGGCCTCTGCGGCGGCGTTACGTTCGCGTTCTGTCAGCTCCACACCTTCGGGCACCAAGACCCGGCCGGCGGCCAGGTCCTCCTCGATGAGAAGTCGGAGGCTGGCCATGCCCTGGCTTGCCAGCCTCCTGAACTTCAACAGGAACAGCACAAAGCCGACTACCTGCTCGATAAGCGGGCCGTGGAGCGGCCCGTACTTCATGGTGACGATGGTGCCCGCCTCGGAGGGCTCGAGTTCGATGATGCTGAGAAACCGACTCGAGCGGGCGGCCGTATTTTGTGTGACGATCCTGGAGAAGGGCTTCCACTCGAGGACGGTGTTGGTCGAGATCGAGTTGTCCATGTGAAAGCACTCGTAGACGGTTCCCTCGCCGACCCTGCCGTTGCGTCGATTGTGGGTCAGCTGCCGTTTGGCACTGCTGAAGACGCTTCGGTGCTTAGGGTTGGTCAGGTATCCCCAGACCTGTTCCGGTGGGAGGGGATACTCCTCGACGAAGACGGCCGCCCTCGCCGACGTTCATAGCCTCGCTCATCCCTGAGCCGTCTAAAGATGTCGTCGACGAGCTGGTCAGCGAAGGTGCGATTGTCCTTCGCATCGTCGTGGAAGAGATGTTCGGTGTAATCTCGATTGGCGTCGTTGATCGTGTATTTGAAGAGGCGGCTGTCCTCATCGGATACGAACACTTCGACGAACCACTGTTGGCCCCAGCGGTTCCAGCCTGACCACACTTCTGCCAGACGGTCAGGGACAAGAGCGCTCGTCGGAAACACGTCACTCATCGCTGGCGCCGCAACCCACCGTCACTCGTCCTCCTGCCTGTTGTGAAGGTCGTGCCTGAGCTCATCGAGCGTCTTGCCCGAGCGCTCGACCTTCCAGGCATACCAGCCGTCGTAGGCCGGGATGCCGGCAGCTTCCGTGGCTGCCCTCGAGGGCGACGTAAAGGATTCACCTGATTCCAGTCGTATTGACCCGTTGGCCGTGATCTCCGCTCTGTAGGATTCCCCCTTCCTAGGCCGCTCCCAAACGAGATTGTCTCCAACTCGCAGGAGTCCCCCTTCGATCAAGTCCGGAATCTTGATCAGACTCCCGCCGATCTTGGTGTAATCGAACTCCTCAAGTCCTACTCCGGTGGCTGGAAATTCCGGCTCGTGGTCACCCTCCACGTCTATGAACCGCCGGCCCTGCTCGTCCTCGTACGCCGTCACACGGATGAGCGCTACAGGGACGTGGTTTTCCTTTAGGAACTCAAAGGCAGACCTGGTTCGGTCTTGGAATTCACGAGCCACAAGCATCAAGCGGGGATGTGGGTTGACGACAACCGGCGTGGCTGACTCGGTGAACTCTTGCCAGCCTTCCCAGAAGGCAGTTGGGCCTCCGTGGTACATCCCGGCAAGCCCATCAAGGCTGGTCTGGCGTGCCCAACCCGCATACTCAAGGCACTGGGCGAGCTGCCTCCGATCAATGTCTCGCTTGACTTCTAGTACGACAACTCGGCCGGACTTGTCAAGGGCCACGATGTCGGGAATCCCGCCTGTAGGGAGCTTTGGCTGGCGAGCGATCGGGTAAAGGGTGTCTCCGGTGAACTCTTCCAAGTTCGACCAGAGGAGGTTCTCGATCTCCTTCTCGTACAGGTCCGCTCCGCCGTAGACCCGACGGAACAGGACGAGTTCGCCTTGATGCACTTCAAACAGTGGCATTTGCCCTCCAGCTCCCCTCGAGGTTATCGGCCAGGGTCCAGGTCGTTGCCCCCGAAGCTACCGCCCAAGACATGCCGGACACCGTAGCGGACACGATACGGGGACATCCCTCACATCAAGGGGGCGTCATTCAGCTCTGGGGCGGGTAACCACCTCTAGAAGGGATGGGGGATCTAAGCCTCATCCCTGTCTCTTGTACGGTCTTCAGCCAGAGAGGGGCTGTCAAGGGCACGAGGCTGGTTCGTCGGGACTTTCAGGCCGTAGGGCAATGCCGCTACTTCAGGTCGCTCTTTTTGGGACGGTATCGAAGAAGTGATCTGCTGTGCTGTAGCGGGCACTCTGCCCGCAGTCGGGGCACTGGTAGCTGTTGTCGATGAGAGTCGCCGTCTTGAAAGACTCGGGGTCCAACTGTATTGGGGACACGATCTGACTCCCACAGTGCTTGCCCGCCACCTGGAGCTTGATGTTGGTGTCAGCCATGCCACGGACTGTACCGACCCCAGTTGACGGATAGTGGTGGAAGGTGCTGCTTGCGTCGCTACGTGCCAGAGCCTCTCCGCCAAGAGCTATTCTGTGGTTGTTCTTATCCAGAGCGCTGGAGGGACCTGGCCCTATGAAGGCGCACCAACCGCCCCACAACGGGAAAGGTGGTAAGGCCAGGAGCGATGAGAAAGGAGCGGTCAGTGTTCGTCGATTCCGAGTTGATTTCCTGCCCTGGATGCGGGCGTACCTCTGTCGATGTCGTTTACGGGGCCATTCCCGACTACATGTCAACGCCCTCCACAGAGGCTGATGGCAGTGGCACCGCCTATGTCACGTTTGGCTGCTGGCGTGTCGGCACTCTCGACCGCTACTGCACGGCCTGTGCAGTTGCGTTTAGTTCTCAGACCGCACGTCCGAGAGCTTTCCGGCGTTGGCGGGAATCGCCCACAGGTTGGCTGGAGGTGAGCTGGCCAACGGAGCCTGTCTCGGCACAGATCAGAACTCTGTTCAACGAAGTCGGCGAAAACGGCGCCCGGATAGTTGCCGCCGAACAGACGCTGGCATCGCTTCTTCCGGCTGGCATCACCCACAACTTCTGGTGGCAAGACCATCCGCACGTCCTCGTTGTGGGAGACGAGCAGGAGGCCGTGCAAACGGCGGGGTCCAGCTCTGCCAACTACCTCCTGGAACTCGGAGGGACTTACCCGGTCGAGCCTTGGGGTTGGCGGGAAAGGTCTTGCCCAGATCCAGGGATCTGGCGGACCGACGTGGAGCGTTCAGCCAGACACGTGGCCTCCTGGGCTGATCCAGTAGGGCTGATCGCCCTTGTATCGGGTGATCAGGTGGAAGTGTTCGCTTCTCCAGTGCTCGAGCTAGTAAAAGACCCCCTTCGAACATGGGATCCGACGCTGGAGAATCTCGATGGAGCTCTAACCGGGGAGGTACACGCAATGCATGCACATGAGGCTGATAGCGAACTGGAGAACTCTTTCCTAACGAGTCGGTGCGGATCGTGGTCGGACGCCACCCATGCCGTCCGGGAGAGCACGGAAAGTTCCGAGGCGGTACCAGCCGTTGTCGTCTTCGGAGAGTATGGGTTAAACCACGAAATGGTGCTGGGCCTTGAGGACAGGCTGGCTTTGCTGGCCGAAGTCTGGGAGGCCGTCAGCAAACATGAGACCTGGGGAGAGATCTCGGACAGCCTCTCAACTGAAGCTAAGGAGTTCCTCGCTGCAGTGCTCGATCGACTCTGGGAGTTCGACGATCTCAGCGACCATCTCAAAGACCTAAGGAGCGCCTGGGCAGGCCTGGTGGAATCGGAGGCTTGGTATTGGGTGGGTGGTCAGATACCCGAGCCGGTTCAGATGTGGTTCAAGAGTCTGGAGTCCTGGAGCGGGGAGGAACCCTGGGAACAGATGCCGCTAGCTCCGATCAAGACATTGTTCGTGGACCAGTGGGAGTGTGACTCAGGGTTCCCATGTCTCAACTATGACCTCGAACTCGACCTAGTTACAGATGCCCTGAAGAAGGCCGGCAGCAGTGCCATCGGTGATGCGATAGACGCAGGCGAGATAACCCTCGGTGTTTCGATGACCTCAGGGACGTTCTTTGAGGTTGAGGAGCCAGAGGCGGTCATGGCTCGACTCAGGCAAGACGGTATCGCCTTCCGTTACGACCCAGAGCTAGTCAGGAGAGCCTCGGGCCCCCGGGGCTAGGTGTCGGAATGTCGGTCAGGTGACCGAGCAGCTTTCCCCCAACCGGAGCTGCCACGGTTTATCGACCCCCGGCTCGCAACCGGGCCTGGACCGGAATTGGGGTCCCCTCGGGTTCTTCACCCTCGTCCGACGGCCGGCTTGCTGGGAGAGAACAACACGAGAGGTAAGTGATGTCTACACAGGGAACGATCACACGAAAGCCCAACGGGCGCTGGTATGTGGCTACCCACTACAAGGATGCCGCCGGCAGACGCCGCCAGAAGTCACACGGTGGTTTCAGAACGAAGGCCGAAGCACGACAGCGCCTAAACGCTGTGCTTGCTGACATGGCGACGGGTCGATATGTCTCGCCTTCAAAGGACACCTTCGGGCAGTTCCTTAGCAACCGATGGCTCCCGGCTGTGAAAGCTTCGCTCAGGCCGTCTACCTACGACTCGTATGCGAGAAACATCCGGGTCCACGTGCTCCCACGCCTCGGCTCTCTTCGACTCCAGGAGCTCTCAACTGTCCACTTGCAGACTCTCTACAGCGAACTGCTCGAGTCGGGGAGGGCAACGGGAGAAGGCGGGCTCTCGCCTAGGACCGTCCGGTACATTCACCGCACCTTGAAGAAGGCTCTCAGCGACGCCGTCGCCTGGGGCCTCATATCCGTGAACCCTGCCGCCACCGTGGTCCCGCCAAAGGTGGAAGCCCCCGAGCGGGCCACCTGGACACCAGCCGAACTCAACACCTTCCTGAGGTATGTCGAAGGGGATTCTCTGGAGCCTGCCTGGCATCTGCTGGCCACTACTGGGATGCGTCGGGGTGAGGTTCTGGGACTCCGCTGGTCCGATGTCGATCTCGTTCGTCGCACCATCACCATCAGCAGAGCAGCTGTAGTCGTTAGCCACAAGGTGGTCGACTCCCAGCCCAAAACGAGGAGAAGCCGCCGGACCCTGCCGATCGACGCCAGAACGGAAGAACTCTTGAGGCGCCACCGCACCCGGCAGTTGGAAGAGCGCCTCATGTCGGGCGTACCGGCAAGCGAGGACGACCTGCTCTTCACCTGGCCGGATGGGAGGCCCATTCATCCGACATGGCTCAGCAAGAAGTTCCGAAGACTGTCTGTGGAGGCCGGCCTCCCCGATATACGCTTGCACGACCTCCGCCATACGTTTGCAACGACTGCCTTAGCTTCGGGCGTCCAGCCGAGGGTCGTATCGGACCTGCTGGGTCACTCAACGGTTGCCTTCACGCTCGACACCTTCGGGCATGCCATACCAGGAGCACACGAGGCCGCCCTGAACCAGGTGTTCGAATTGATCTCGTCGGCAAACTGAAGAGGTTTTTGCCGCTTTTCAGTCCGACTGCTGGAAAATGGATGGAATCTCGCCCGGTCAGGGATGTCCTCGGGCTGCCGAGAACCCTCGGAATCCCCTTTCCTGGCAGAGGAATTCTCTGGTGGTCAGGGACGGCGTCGATCCGTCGACCTCCGGTTTTTCAGACCGGCGCTCTACCGACTGAGCTACCTGACCTTGTCAGCCAAACCCCAAGGTTCGGCTGGCGGGCACGACGGGATTTGAACCCGCGACCTCCGGCTTGACAGGCCGGCGAACACTCCTGACTGTTCTACGCGCCCTTGGAGTCGCCCGGGGCCTCCGAGCGAGGGCGAAGTATATCGGTGGGAGGCCGCTGCTCAACATTGCACCCAGGCTCGTACTGCCTCGAAACCAGGCGCGCGAACACCGGACGTATGATGCCTGGGCTCATGAAGGGATCGGCCCTGGCACAAACCTCGGATGAGGCGCGTCGTCACGGTTTGAGCCGCGCCACGACAGACAAGCCACGATGTCCGCTCGGCCGATGAGAGACACCCCGTGGCTGCGTTGGATCCGTCGCTCCGGCGGGTTCGGCCTGGTCGGGTTGTCCGCCATAGTGGGTGTGGGCGCCGGTTTCGGAGCAGCGATCTTGATTCTCGCCCTGGAATTCGTCGCTGAGGCCACTCGGCAGGTCGGTGATGTTCCCATCCTCGGCAGGGGATGGATGTTCCTGACGATCCCGGCGGGCATGTTCTTGGCCTGGGTGATCACTGTTCGTACCGCTCCCGAGGTAGCTGGTCATGGTGTTCCTCAGGTCATCGCCGCTCTCACGGTGCGCGGAGGAAACATCAGAGGACGGGTGCCGGTCCTCAAGACGCTGGCGACGGCACTCACCATCGGCTCCGGAGGCTCCGCCGGCCGTGAGGGATCCATCGCCCAGATCGGCGCCGGTATCGGGTCGCTGATCGCACGGACAACCCGTCTCTCCGAATCCGACGTGAGGGCCCTGGTCGCCGCCGGGGCCGGAGCCGGGATCGCTGCGACCTTCAACGCGCCCATCGCTGGCATGTTCTTCGCCATGGAGGTGATCCTGCGCGACCTCTCCATCCGACACCTCCACACCGTCGTCGTGGCCGCAGTGGCCGGAGCCGTCGTCTCCAATTCAATCATCGGCGAAGGACTCACCTTCCAGGTTCCCCCCTACTCCTTCGACTTCAGCCAACCGTCGCAGCTCTTCCTCTATGCCGCCCTCGGAGTCGTCGCGGTGGGACTGGCGATCCTGTTCATCAACTCCCTTGAGCGTTCGATGGTGGGGTTCGGTCAGCTTCCCGACTGGCTCAGACCCGTCGTCTTCGGCTTGGTCGTGGCAGGGATCGGCTTCTGGCTTCCCGATGCTCTCGGCACGGGCCAGTCCTTTATTGGAGAGGTCCTACGAGAGGAGGTCAGCTACACCTGGTGGCTCTTCGGCCTGCTTGCCTTGGCCAAGCTGGTGGCGACTTCCCTGACCCTTGGGGGTAAGGGAGCCGGGGGCATCTTCATGCCGAGCCTGTTCATCGGGGCCATGGCGGGAACCGCCTTCATCCAGATCACCTCCTTCATCTGGCCGGGCTTCAACCTCAACCCTGGTCCCTTCGCCTTGGTGGGAATGGCGGCGGCCTTTGCCGCGGTGGCACGGGCTCCGTTGACGTCGATCCTCATCGTCTTCGAAGTGACCGGCGACTACGGCCTGGTCGTGCCGCTGATGCTGACCGTGGCTATCGCCACCCTGGTAGCCAACCGACTTCACCCAGAGAGCGCCTACACCGCTCCTCTGTTGCGAATGGGAATCCACAGCGTGCGAATGGACCAGGTTGATCTCCTCGACACGGTAAAGGTGGGGGACCTGGGGCTCCCACCGCCCGTCACCGTGCCCCCCGACGCCACCCTCGGTGAAGTGAAGGGAGTTCTCAACCGAGAACGGCTCCATGGGGTGCCGGTGGTCAACGGAGACCGCCTGCTGGGCGTAGTGACCGAGTCGGACATCCTCCGTGCCGGCGGTCCCTCCGACCAGGTGCTGGCCAAAGATGCCATGACCCACGACCCGGTGACCGTGACCCCGGATCTACCTGTGTCGGAGACCTTGGAGCGTATGTCCGCCCTGGGCGTCGGCAGGCTCCCAGTGGTGGACCCGGACGACCCGGGACGGCTGTTAGCGATGTTCCGCCGTGAAGACGCCATCGCGGCCTACCACCACGCTCTCGGTGCGGCGGCCCGCAAGAGGCGGCTCCCGGATCGGGTCCGTGCTCGCCAGTCGACGTCCGCAGGGTTCTTCGAATTCGAGATCGGAGCCGACTCTCCGGCGGCGGGACGTAGCATCCGGGACCTCCCGTGGCCTGAAGGTGCGATCGTGGTCTCCATCCACCGCGGGAACGACCTGCTGGTCGCCTCCGGCGACAAGGTCCTCCAGCCTGGCGACGCCCTGACCATCTTCGGAGACGAGGTGGCCCGGCGGAGAATTGTCGAGCGTTTCCGGCCTAGGGCCGAAGACGAGTCGACTCGTACCGGCTGACGAGATATGAGAGCCCTGGGCTCGAGGCGAACGCGTAGAATCAAGATGAGATGAGACGGTCTCCGCGATGGGTGGTGTTCGCCATCATCGTCGTGGCCTGCGGTCAGGCCGCGATCTCATCTACTGAGGGGGGTGACGGAATCCTCGACTGCGAACAAGGCCGAGTCACCCGAGGCGCCGGCATCGAGGTGCGGGGAGCAACCGAAGAAGAGGTGGTGGAGGAAGCCCTGAGGGAGTGGAAGAGTCAAGGCGCTGCACTCCTCGAGTTCCCGGAAGCGGAGGTGTGGTCGGCGGTGCTCGACGGCAGAGACGTGGCGGTTGCGGTGGTGGAGCAGAACGGCGACGGCACCTGGGTCAGCCACGACGTCAGCGTCTGCGGAGAGCCGGAGACAGGTCCGGCGCCAATCGACGGCAAACTCGACTGCGCCAACGGTTACAGGTGGGTCATGCAGGCTGGGATCGACCCTTCAGTCACCGGGCAACCCACTCCCGAGGAGGCGCTCCGTTCCGCCTTGGAACCTTTGGTATCCCGGTACGGGGGCGAGATCGCCTTCGTCGATGACGACACCGCTTCCATCGTCGTCCATGGGCGCGAACAGGTGACGGCGGACGCAGCAGAGGTCCCGGAGGGTGGTTGGGCCGTCAGCTCCGTCGAAGGCTGCGAAGGGTTCGAGCCCTAGGTCCTGTCAGTCGTCGTGGTGTTGGTCTGGCCTACGGCCTCCAGTCGCACCGTTTGGTCGTAGGCCCCCTGAGCCTTCGGTGAAGGTGTGGGATACCTCGGAACCGACGAAGCGGATCGAGGATAACGCCTCCGAGCCCAAGCCTGGCATAGGCTTGTTGAATGCTCGTTGGGCTAGTAGCCAACCCGACTTCGTC
>JBHHWH010000039.1:0-21348 GCA_046756405.1 Acidimicrobiia bacterium
TTCGCAGTATCCGGACCCACATCCAACCGTGCGGCCACCCACTCCTGCATCGACCGAGAACCGTCAGCAGTGGCGATCTGCCGGCGGTCCAGCTCCTCCAGCAGCTCCAGTTCCAGGGCGTGGAGACGGGACTGGGTCTCCCGGCAGGAGATCAGCTTCTGTTCGATTTCGTCGGTGGTGACGTGGTCGAAGTCCATACCGCAGAACAGACGTGCGATAGTCTGGGTTGTCAAGTACTATATAAGAAAACTGTGCCCGACTTATCAGATCTCGAGTCGGAACGGCTGGCTAGCCGGAGCTGAGCAACCGGAGGGCGATGGCCTCCGATGCGGTGGCCCGTTCCAGGTCTCCCAGGTCGACGCTCTCGTTGGGAGCGTGGATGTTCGAGGTGGGGTCTCCCACTCCTATGACGAGGATCGGCGCCTCGGGATAACGGTGGGCGAACTCGGCGATGAAGGGGATCGAACCTCCGGCGCCTACGGCGACAGGATCGGTGCCATAGGCTTCCCGAAAGGCCTTGCTCCACGCCTCGACCGCCGGATTGTCGAGGTCCAGAGTCGTAGCCTCTCCGGTCTCCTCCTGAAGAAAGTCGATCCGGGCCTCCCAGGGGGTGTGTTCTCGGAGGTGTGACTTCAGCAGCTCCAGCGCTTCCGTTGAGTCCTGCCCGGGGGGTATTCGCAGGCTGACTTTGGCTCTAGCGACGGGTACTAGCTGATTGATGGCCTCGGCGGTTGGGGGAGCATCCAGAGCGAGCACCGAGATGGCCGGTCGGGTCCAGAGTCGGGCCGCGATCGAGCCGGTGCCGATGAGCTCTAGGCCCTCCACCGGCTTGGCCTGGGCCCGCAGCATCGCCGCAGGGACCTCCACGTTGGGTTCCTCCTCCGGCACGGTGAGACCTTCGATGGCCACGTTCCCTCGCTCGTCGACGAGGCTGGACAGCAGCCGGGCCAGAGTGGTTATGGCGTCGGGGAGCGGACCCCCGAACTGACCGGAGTGCAGGGGCTCTTCGAGGGTGCGCAGCTCGAGGGTGACGGCGGCTATGCCCCTCAGAGACGTGAGGAAGGCGGGCTTTCCCACCTCCCAGTTGCCACCGTCGCCGATGACGATGATGTCGGGCTGGATCAGGTCTGAGTACCGATCCAGGATGGCAGGCAGGGTCGGCGACCCGGACTCCTCCTCTCCCTCGAAGAAGACCTGAATGCCGACGGGCAGGTCGTTTCCGTGGGCCGCCACCGCTCCGAGGTGCATCACGACCCCCGACTTGTCGTCGGCTGCTCCCCGCCCGTAGAGGCGGCCGTTCTTCTCGAAGGGCTCAAAGGGTGCCGTCTCCCAGGCCTCGGCTGGGCCGGGAGGCTGGACGTCGTAGTGGGCGTAGAGGAGAAGGGTCGGGGCACCCTCAGGGGCGGGACGCTCGGCGAAAACGGCCGGATGGCCTCCTCCGTCGAGGAGCTGGGCGTTCTCGAGACCGGCCTCTTCGAGGAGTGCCTTGAGGGTCTCGGCGGTCTGGCGGACGGGAACCGGGTCGTAGCCCGGCGCCCCCACCGACTTCATGCGGACCAGATCGGCAAGGAGAGTTTTCAGACGGGGCATGTCGGCGGTCACCGCCGCCTTGAGATCATCGTGCATGGACCGGAGCGTACCTTCGTGTCGCGTCCTCACCATTGGGCACTAAGCCCCCGATGGGCCAAGATGGCTCCGGTGCTCAGATTTCGAATCTTCGGGATCCCGGTGGTCCTCCGCCTCTCCTTTCTTCTGGTCGCCGCCTTTCTGGGCTTGACTGGAGCACGAAACAGGCCATCGTTCGTCGTGGCGTGGGTCGTTCTGGTGTTCGTGTCCATCCTCATCCACGAGCTAGGGCACGCCCTCACGGCGCGGGCCTTCGGGGCCGAGGTGGACATCGAGCTGAACGGCTTTGGCGGGCTAACCCACTGGACGATCCCGGCCGACGGCATTCCGCCGGGTCGTCGGGCCGTGGTGGCCGCGGCGGGGTCGGCTGTCGGCATCCTCTTTGGCGGGGTCGTCTGGGCAGTCTCCGGGCTGTTCGAGCCGGTGACGGTGCTTGAGGCCTTCGTGCTCCGGAACCTGGTCTGGGTCAACCTGTTCTGGGGGTTGCTCAACTGGCTGCCCATCCGTCCTCTCGACGGCGGGCACCTGCTTCGATCCTTCTTGGAGAAGGTTGCTCCAACCCGGGCCGAGGCCATCGCCCGAGTGGTCTTCACTATCACCGCCGCTCTGGTGCTGATGGTGGCATGGCGGTTGAGGAACATCATCATCGGTGCCCTCGGGGTATGGCTTTTGTTTTCTGAGTTCGCCCCTTCGGGACCCCCGGCTCCCTCCGCCGGCCTACCCGATCTGGTCTACGAGGATGATCCCCCTCAGCCCGACCCGGCCGGACCCGATCAAGACAGCTCCCAGGGCGGCTAGCTTTCCCTCCCATGGACTTCGCATACAGCCCTCGCGTCGAAGAACTTCGGGGCCAGCTCCTCGAATTCATGGACTCCCACATCTACCCGGCCGAGCCCATCTACGCCGAGCAGATGGCCGCGGCCGGTGATCCCCACCATCACCCCCAGATCATCGAAGACCTGAAACAGGAAGCCCGCAGTCGGGGCCTGTGGAACCTCTTCCTCCCCGATCCCGAGTTGGGTGGAGGGCTGAGTGTGTTGGAGTACGCACCCCTGGCCGAGATCACCGGTCGGAGCCCCCACCTCGCCCCCGAGGCCCTCAACTGCTCCGCCCCCGACACCGGGAACATGGAGATCCTCCACATGTTCGGCACCCCCGAGCAAAGGTCGACCTGGCTCAAACCCCTCCTGGACGGTGAGATCCGATCCTGTTTCTCCATGACCGAGCCCGACGTGGCCAGCTCCGACGCCACCAACATCCGCACCCGCATCGAGAGGGACGGCGACGAGTACGTGATCACCGGGCGCAAGTGGTTCAGTTCCGGGGCGCTGAACCCCCGATGCAAGTTCTCCATCGTGATGGGAGTCACCAACCCCGAGGCAGATCGGTACCGGCGCCAGTCGATGGTCATCGTTCCCCTAGATACCCCCGGGGTGGAGATCGAGCGCGACCCCCATGTCTTCGGCTATATCGATCGAGGCGGCCACCCCCAGATCCACTTCGACCACGTGAGGGTTCCTGTCACCAATCTGCTCGGTGATGAAGGTAGCGGGTTCGCCATAGCCCAAGCCCGTTTGGGTCCGGGACGCATCCACCACTGCATGCGTTCCATCGGCGCCGCCGAGAGGTGCGTCGACCTCATGGTGGCGCGCTCAAAGGCCAGGGTGGCCTTTGGGCGTCCTCTGGCCGACCAGGGTGTGGTCAGGGAGTGGATCGCCGAGGCGAGGATCCGCATCGAGCAGGTCCGCCTCCTGGTCCTCAAGACCGCATGGCTCATCGACCAAGTGGGCACCAAGGGCGCCCGGATCGAAGTGGCGGCCATCAAGGTGGCAGCCCCGAACCTTCTCACCTGGGTGGCCGACCAGGCGATCCAGCTTTTCGGTGGTGCAGGGCTTACCGACGACTTTCCTATCGCCCGCCTCTACTCCATGGGCCGCTGGCTACGCATCGCCGACGGGCCGGACGAAGTGCACCTCCGCTCGGTGGCGAGGGTGGAGCTGTCCCGCCTGGAGCCGGGAGCTGTTCCCGAGCCCTACCCCTTCGCGGACTGAGGAGTGCCTCCGTCAGAGGGCGAGGACGTCCCTGATCGCCCTGACGAGGCGCAACCGGCTCGCGGTGAGCTCCGATGTGCCGTCGAGCAGCCGTTCGGTTTCGTCGATCATGTCGGAGAGGGACACGATGGACACATGGGGATCGGCTGTTTTCTTCCCGATGTGGGATGCCCAGGCGGCCATGACGTCGGTCCTTCCTTCGAGCACGGCCTCGACGGCTCGGTGAGCGAGGCGGCCAGCGATCATCCGGTCGTGATAGGTGGGATGGCCACCCCGAACCAGATGGCCCAGTACCACGGTCCGTACGCTCACGTGGGGAAGGTCTGAAATCCGGCTCTCCAGTTTCTGGGCCAGCAGCAGGGTGGGGGTGGGAACTCCCTCTGCCTTGATGATCAGAACGCGGCGTTTGTTTCTTTCCGGGGAGAAGCTCCTCCGGACGAGCCCTTCGAGTTCGTCGAGGACCTCCTCCTCCGGCGCGGGTTGCTCGGGGAGGAGTACGGCGTCGGCTGAAGCGGCCACGGCGGCAGCCATGGCCAGGTAGCCGGAGCGGCGGCCCATAACCTCGATGAGGAACGTCCTGTGGTGTGATCGGGCCGTGTCCGAGAGCCGGTCGCAGGCGTCGATGATCGTGTTGAGTGCCGTGTCGACGCCGATGGCGTCGGCACTACCACCGATGTCGTTGTCGATTGACGCCGGAATCCCCACGACGGGAATGGGACACTCCCCGGCGAGGACATGGGCCCCGGTCAACGAGCCGTTTCCCCCGATGACGATGAGGGCGTCGAAGGCGGCCTCTTTGATCTGCTCGCAAGCTTTGGTTCGCCCTTCGGGTTCGTGGAACCGGGCGCAGCGCGACGAACCAAGGAAGGTGCCCCCCGTGCCTGCCAGCCAGTCGAGGCCGTCTACCGGGGCCAGGCTTCCGTCCGGCAAGGTCCGGGTCAGATCCTGGAAATCGCCGTCGATGAGGCCGTCGTAGCCCGACTCGACACCCACTACGTGGATCCCTCGGGAGGCGGCCAGCTTGATGATCGCCCACAGGGCGGCGTTCATCCCCGGGGCGTCGCCGCCCGAGGTGAGCACCGCGAGGCGGTCGACCGTGGCCATGGTGAAACGATACCTTCCTAAACCAGCCGGTCGGCGTTGCCGGAGGCAACCCGGGTCAACCCTTGGTCACAGGCTCGTCGGGGTTGAAGACGGCCACCTCCGTCGCATGCGCGAGATTCTTGCAGCCCGTATCCACCCGAGAATCGGGAACGAACCCTCTTGACCCTGCGTTTATCTGGTTCAACCCATGATTGGCCGCAAGTGATTGACCTGACTGTGACACGGTGGCGAGAGGCAGCGGCCTGCCTCGAAGTCGTCGATGAAGTCTCGTTCTTCCCGCACAAGGAAAACCTGGTGGCGATCGCCAGAGCCAAGGCGGTGTGTGCCTCCTGCCCGGTGGCCTGGGAGTGCCTGACCTGGGCTATCACCACCAACCAGAACGAGGGAGTGTGGGGAGGCCATACGCCCAGGGAACGGCGGGCGATCCGCCGCCGCTGGCTGGAGGAGGTAGAGAGGGCCAGTTAGCGGCGACGCTCTGCGGGCTCATCGCGTGCCGGACCCTGCTCTGCTCCTATGTGAACCAGAGGGTCGCCGGAGATCACGATTGGTCGCAGCGCTCTGGCTACAACCCAGCCGTCCACGGGCGATTTTACGGTGGTCGGGCGGATGCCGAAGGCGTCGGAGATGAGCGCTATCGGCTGACCCTTCTTGACCTGCTCGCCCAGGTTTACCTGGATGTCGGCAATGCCTCCCCGACGTGCCCTGACCCAATGGGTTCTCCGTAACAATGTTGTCGGCTTGGGCCGTACCAGGCGCGCGTCGTGCATTCCTACAGCTTTGAGGGCACGGAGAACACCGGTAACACCCGCCGAGATGGCTTCCTCGTCGAACCGGTGTGCCTGTCCGCCCTCATAGACCAACACCGTCTTGCCCTGCTCGGTGGCGGCTTGCCGCAGTGAACCGTCGCGGACACGGGCGTGGACGGTGAAGGGGGCGCCAAAGGCTCGTGCCAGTTCGAGGGTGGTTGGATCGTCGGTGTCGGCTCTTACCTGGGGAATGTTGGTGCGATGGTTGCTCGCTGTGTGCAGGTCGATACCAGCCGAGCACTGAGCGACCACCTCGCTCATGAAAAGGTGAGCCAATCGGGAGGCGGTCGACCCGCGTTTCGAGCCAGGGAAAGAACGATTCAGGTCGCGCCGATCGGGTAGATAACGAGAAGCGATCATGAAGCCAAGGGGGTTGACAATGGGGGCTGCTATCAGGGCGCCTCGGAGGTTCTTGGCGTCGAGTTGAGCGAGAACTCTCCGGATGATCTGGATCCCGTTCAGCTCGTCGCCGTGGATGGCGGCGGAGAGCCAAACGTGAGGTCCGGCCGAACGCCCGTTGATGACCACCACAGGTAGCGACTCGGTCCCCCCGGTGACATCCTCAGTGAAGGGGAGCTGGAGCTTCACTTTGCGCCCCGGTGGCACGGCCCGTCCCCCGATGACTATCGGCTGACTCTGGTTGAGGTCAAGCACCGGCGTGGTCTTCGATGTACTCGATGATCAACCCTGCAACATCAACGCCACTGGCAGTTTCGATTCCCTCCAGTCCGGGGGAGGAGTTCACTTCGAGCACCATGGGACCTTCGTTGGGTTGGACAAGATCGACGCCCGCGACATTGAGCCCCATCGTTTTGGCAGCCCTTACCGCCATGGCCCGTTCATGGGGCTTCAGCTTTGCCAACTCCGCCTTTCCCCCGCGGTGCAGGTTGGACCTGAAGTCTCCCGTCGCGCTCTTGCGTTTCATCGCCGCCACTACTTTCCCGCCAATGACGAAGGCCCGAACGTCTTCTCCCGCCGCCTCCTTGATGAACTCCTGTACCAGAAAGTTCGCGTCCAACTGGCGAAAGGCGTTGATCACGGATTCCGCTGCCTTCCTGGTCTCGGCCAGTACAACTCCAAGTCCTTGAGTTCCCTCCAGCAGCTTGACGACTACTGGCGGGCCGCCCACTACCTCCAGGAGTCCTTCGATGTCCTGGGTGGAGTGAGCGAAGCTGCTCGTGGGTAGGCCCACCCCTGCTCGCGATAAGAGCTGAAGCGAGTGCAGCTTGTCTCGAGACCGGGTAATGGCATCGGCCGGATTGACTGTAAAGACGCCGGCCATCTCGAACTGTCGTACCACCGCCGAGCCATAGAAAGTGTAGGTGGCCCCGATGCGCGGAATCACCGCGTCGGGATGCACCTCCTCTCCTCGGTAGAGGACTTTGGGACGTCGTGCCGTGATGTCCATGTAACAGCGGAGATAGTCGACGATGGCCACATCGTGGCCTCGGATCAGGGCTGCCTCCTTGAGGCGCGCGGTGGAGTAGAGCGACGAGCTGCGGGAGAGGATGGCGATCTTCATTCGTTGCCCATTCTGGTCGGCCGGCCACCCAAATAGCTGCGGCCTGGGTCGACCATGAAACGGCCCCTGAGGGTGCGCCTTCCCAGGAGCATGCGAAAGGTCATCGCGTCGCGAGGGGCCAAATTGACCTTGGCCTCGAACTCGGTTCCGGCCACTATGAGCATGGTTCGAATCACCGGCCGTACCTCGACGCTGCCGCCGGGATTCTTCACCCGCTTCTCGGCAACCACCTCTGCCTCGCAGGTAAAGTTCGGTTTGCGCCTCCTCTGCCGGGGGTGAACTTCGAAGCGGACATAGTGGAGCCCGTTGCGTTCGAAGTGCTCTATGGCGAAGGCGTGAAGGGAGGAGTTGTCGGCTCCGGTATCGACCTTGGCCTTGATTTCTGGTATCCCCAGTTGGGGTAGGGCCACCCACTCCCTCCAGCCGATAACCTGACGTCTGTCTGCCATGACCCGGGAGGGTAGGCGAGCCCCAGGCCGGTAACGATCCCTCAGCAAATCTGACTCTTGACATATCAGATTATCTGTGGCATAGTTCCGAATGGAATAGGAGCGCGGTCATAGGTGTTGTGACCAGCGACGAGAAAACTCGGACAAGGAGGTGGTAATCGATGCTGATGCGTTTCGACCCGTTCGCCGAGTTGGACCAGCTCACTCGTTCCATGTGGGGTGAGCTTCGCTCGGCATACATGCCTGCGGACGCTTACCGCAAGGACGACCGCTTCTACCTGCACATCGACCTTCCCGGGGTCGACCCTGACTCCATCGACGTCACTGTCGAAAAGGACTCCCTGACGGTGCACGCCGAGCGCAACTGGGACCGGGGTGACGACGAGCAGGTGGTTCTGTCCGAGCGTCCGATGGGTACCTTCACTCGGCAGTTCTTCCTTGGCGAGAGCCTTGACACCGACAAGATCGAGGCCGGCTACGACCACGGTGTTCTGACGATCACCATCCCGGTGGCTGAGACGGCGCGGCCTCGCAAGATCGAAGTCGGCAAGGTTCACGAGGCTCTCTCCTCCTGACCTCTCCGACGCCGAGTTGGAGCCCCGGCCACGGGCCGGGGCTCCGTCGCGTCCGGGTGGTCGCCCCCGAGTCCCCAAAGGTCGGATTACCGGGTGGGGGCGCGGCGTTGATCTGAGCCGTGAAGGTCTTCTATGGCATGGTGGTCGTGGTCGCACTGGCGGTGGTGGCCTTTGCGGTCTTCGACAGCAGGGGCGGCTCCCTCTACAGCGAGGCCGCTCCCATTCCTGCCGCGGCTGTTGACCCCTCCACCGAGCGGCCAGTGAGCACCGCGGCCACCGAGGGGGTGGATCGGGACGCGAGGCGGAGCAACGTGGACATCATGCCGGTGATCCCGGGAGAGATCTACGACCCGGTTGCGGCAGGTGAGCCGACGCCCCCCGACTACAGACAGGTACTACCCAGGGACGCCATTCTTCCCATCTACAACCCACGGTTCGTTTCCGCCGTCGACGCGGGCTGGACGGACGACACGTTGATCATCGGGCTAGAGCTGGACGGTGAAGCCAAGGCGTACCCGGTGAGCTTCCTCAATCGCCGGGAGATGGTCATCGACTGGATCGCTGGCACTCCCGTCCTTGTCTCCTGGTGACCCATTTGTGCTACGGCGATGGTCCATCGCCGCGAACTGGACGGCCAGGTGCTCGTCTTCGGGAATCAAGGTGCCCTATGGAACAACGCCATGACATGGTTTGACCATGACACCGGAACCGTGTGGAGCCAGCCGCTAGGAGAAGCCATCGTTGGCCCTCGCAAGGGTGCCACGCTAGAGCTCATGGCTTCCACCCTCTCGTCGTGGGGTACTTGGAAAGAGGACCATCCCAACACCCTTGCCCTCGATGCTCCTGCGGGCCGCACCGGGTTCCGGCTCGTCGACATGACCATCGTCGTCGACTTCGGCGAAGAGGTCGCCATCTTCCCCGTTGAGGACCTGACGGAGTTGGGTGCCGCCAACGAGGTGGTGGCCGGAGTGCCGGTGTCGGTGGTGATAGATCCCGAGGCCGAGGACCGGTGGAACGTCTTCCTGCGGGTGGTGGGGGACTGGGAACTGACCCTCGCCATCGACGGCCAGGACCTGGTGGATCTGGAAACAGGCACCCGCTGGGATCCCAGCAACGGTCGAGGTCTCGCCGGTCCCTTGGAAGGGGAGATCCTCAATCAGCTCCCTGGCTTCACCGCCTTCCTCAACGAAGCCCTCGGGTTTTGGCCCGACGCCAAAATATGGAGCCCGTGATCCCGGCGTTGGCCCAGGTTGCAGCCACAATGAGGCGGCCATGAGCGAAAGCCGCCGTCCTCCACCCTGGTTGCTGGGCCTGATCATCGCCGCTGCCCTCTTCCTGCTCGCCGTGCTGATCTTGGGTGCGCTCGGATTTGGGGACAACCCGGTGCTCGATACCGGAGCGCTGGCGCCCATGGCGGAGGCGTGACAGGGGCTGTCTCCATGGAGGTCCGCGCCCAGCGGCAGGCCCTCGCGGTAATCGCAGTCAGCCAGCTCCTCGCCTTGAGCCTGTGGTTTTCCGCATCGGCGGTTGCTCCCCAACTCCGCCAGCTCTGGGATCTCAACACGACGGAGGAAGCCGGGCTGACCTTGGCAGTGCAGCTCGGCTTCGTGGTGGGTGCCATCGTTTCGGCCGTACTCAACCTCGCCGATGTGATCCCGAGCCGGAGGCTCTTCCTGATCAGTGCCCTGGTGGGTGGGGCCGCCAACCTCGGCCTACTGGCCATGGACGCCGCCACGGTGCCGGTGGCCTTGGGTTTGCGGTTCCTCACCGGCTTCGCCCTCGCCGGGGTGTATCCCGCAGGACTGAAAGTCATGGCTGGGTGGTTCAAGTCGGGAAGGGGTATGGCCCTCGGAGTCCTCGTCGGCGCGCTGACCGTGGGGTCTGCTTCGCCTCATCTCGTGCGCGGCCTGGGCCTGGAGTGGGAGGGCGTGGTGGTGGTGGTGGCTTCAGCCCTCGCCGTTGTCGCCGGAGGCATGATGAGCCGGATTGGCGACGGGCCCTACGAGGTGCCCATCCTGCCCTTCAAGTGGGATCAGGTGGGAAGGGTCGTCCACAACCCGGGGGTGCGCCTCTCAACGTACGGGTACCCCGGCCGCATGTGGGAGCTGTATGCCATGTGGACCTGGAGCGCCGTCTTCCTCACTGCCTCGGCGGTGGCCGCGGGTGGTGGCTACGGCTCGATCTCCCTCATCACCTTCGCGGTGATCGCCGTTGGCGGGCTGGGGTCGTGGTGGGCAGGGTCCCTCGTCGACCGAATAGGGCGGACCAAGGTCGTCGGGGGGCGATGGTCATCTCGGGCGCGTGCGCTGGCCTGACACCCCTGATATTCGGGACGCCGGTGTGGGTGGTGGTGCCAGTGATGCTGGTCTGGGGGCTGACGGTGGTGGCCGACAGCGCCCAGTTCTCCGCCATGGTTACCGAGACCGCCGAGGGGGAGATCCGGGGCACAGCGCTAACGCTCCAGACCGCGGTGGGGTTCCTGCTCACCTTGGTCACCATTCGCTGGGTTCCCTCCCTCGCCGAGAGCTTCGGATGGCGCTGGGCGTTCCTCGATGCTGGCCCTGGGTCCAGCCGCCGGAGTGTGGGCGATGGTCCGTCTGGCTCGGAGCCGTTATACCGGAATGCTGGCCGGGGGCAGAGGCTGAGTCCCCGGTGGCGACCCCAACTGGTCGATGGCGGCCTCATACCCGATGTCGAACAACTCGGCGGCGCGCCGGGGGCTGATGTTGAAATCGAGGGAGTCCTGATCCACCTCTACCTCGACCACAAGGTCGAGGGGGCCGCATACTGGTGGGAGGTCCTCGCGGGCGGTGATCCCGGCTCCGATGACCGCCGTAGCCAGGGAGACCGGACCCCGGATACGACGGTGGGGGTGAAGGTCGGAGGGTAGGCGGAGCCGGAAACCGATCGAAGACGGTCCTCGGGGTACGAGTTGGACCGGGAACCGAGCCGCCATGGCACCGTCGGCCAGGAGCAGCTCCTCTCCGGAGACCCTGTCGATGAGCCTCACCGGTTCGAAGACGAACGGAACCGACGCCGACATGAGGACCGCCCTGGCGACGGGAAACGCCAGCGGGTCGTATCCGAGGCGGGGGAGATCGTCGGGGAGTACCACCCCACGCCCGTGGTTGAGGTCGGTGGCAACCACCCGAAGCGCTCCTAGGGGGAGGTCGCTGAAGGTGATCACCCGTTTGACCTTGAGTAGCCGCCGCAGGATGGTTTCCAAGCGGTTCCCGGAGTGGAAGCCCAGTCGGAGGATCATGGAGAGGTTCTTGGTCAAGCTGTAACGGCGTCCCACGATCGTTGGCCACTTGACGTCGATCACAGTCTGGCGGAGTTCCTCGGAGGAGTAGCCCGCGGCCACTAGAGACGAGACGAGGGCCCCTGC
The DNA here is from genome assembly GCA_046756405.1 of Acidimicrobiia bacterium. Taxonomy (GTDB): domain Bacteria; phylum Actinomycetota; class Acidimicrobiia; order Spongiisociales; family ZC4RG35; genus JBHHWH01. Next base: position 11,522 of record JBHHWH010000039.1, read on the forward strand.
GGAGGTACCGACGACCCGGTCGAATCGGTAGCCGAGATCGAGGGCTGCGGCCGCGGCACCGGTGAGTGCGACACCGCGAATGCCCCCTCCTTCAAAGACCCCTGTGGCGTGATCCTGCATACCTCTGGCAACGGGATCGGACCTCTGGGATTCCGCGCACTGTCGTATCCCAGTCGGTTTGCCGGTCTGGTCACGAACCCTCGGAAGAATGTCGGCCGCCCGTCGGTTGTATTGTGACGTGAGAGCCGAGCAGCAACACCTCGACTGGCTGGCCCGATCCTTTGGTCGACCTGACTACGTCCCCTTGGGACCGGCGGACGTGGAGTTGATTCGGTCGGTGGGCGAGGTGGTGTCCAAATACCCCGGAACCCATCTGTTCAAGGAGGGAGCAGCCGCTGACGCCGCTTTCTTGGTGGAGAGCGGAGAAGTGGAGCTGTATCGGGGCTCCGGTCCGGGTCGTCGAGTCGTCGCTCGAGTGGGGCCGGGGTCGGTGCTGGGGGACATAGCCCTGTTTGGTGGCACCCCTTATGTGTCGTCGGCACGGTCCGTGGGCAAGGTCAGGGCCTTCCGCTTCGCCCGGGACCGGCTCCTGCCCGAGCTGGCTCGCCATCCCGCCCTGTGTCTCCGCTGGTTGGTGGCCGGTTTACGCCAGCTCGAAGAGACCCAGCGTCGGGTGATCCGGCTCATGCATAAGACAGTTCTGGCCCAGGTGGCCGACCTGTTGGTGGAGGAGGCAGAGCGTCGAGCTGAGATCCAGCTCTCTCAGTCGACCATCGCTGCGCTCCTCGGTGTGAGCCGCCAATCGGTGAACGAGGCTTTGGGACGGCTGCGGGAACAGGGGGCGGTGGAGACTGGCTACCGAAACATCCGCATCCTCGACAGGGCCAAGCTCATCGAGATAGCTGCCTCCTAGGCCGGGGCTCCAAGCCAAGGCTCGAGATGTGACCGGGTTTGGCTCTATGGTGCCTCACCCTGACCCCCTCACCCTTGACGGCCTTCTCACCGTCGCGATAGGATGACCTCAGGTCCGGATACGGGCCCGGAGCGCCTCCGGCGGGGTCACTCACGGAGGAGTTCGACAACCGAAAAAGCCGATTGGGGACAAGCTGGCGCGTCTGCTAGCCTGTCCTTCCTTGCGTCGTTATCCCCAGCAAACCCACCACCTCAAGGAGGCACCCCTTGGCTTCGCGCGTGGCTGAGCGCTTTTCTTTCGGGAAGATTCCCGAAGTCCTACCCTTACCCGATCTCCTGGCTGTCCAGCATGAGTCCTTCCAGTGGTTTCTCGACGACGGTCTCCGCGAGATCTTCAACGAGATAAGTCCCATCGAGGACTTCACCGGCACCCTGGCCCTGGAACTGACCGACCACCGCTTCGGCGAGCCCCAGATGACCCTTGAGGAAGCCCGGGAGCGTGATGCCAACTACGCCCGGCCCCTCTTTGTCACAGCGCGGTTCATGAACAGGTCCACGGGCGAGATCAAAGAACAGCAGGTCTTCTTGGGTGATTTCCCCATCATGACCGAAAAGGGCGTGTTCATCATCAACGGCACGGAGCGGGTCATCGTGTCTCAACTGGTCCGTTCCCCGGGCATCTACTACGACGTCGCCAAGGACAAGACCTCGGACAAGCTCATCTACTCGGGCAAGGTCATTCCCGGTCGAGGTGCCTGGCTGGAGTTCGACACCGACAAGAAGGACACCATCGGGGTTCGCGTCGACCGGAAGCGTCGCCAGTACATCACAGCTTTCCTCAAGGCCCTCGGCGTCGCCGAGAGCGACGAGGAGATCCTGGAGATGTTCGACGGCGCCGAGTCGATCAAGAACACCATCGAAAAGGACCCGGTGGCCGACAAGGAGGAGGCCCTCCTTGACCTCTATCGCAAGCTGCGGCCTGGCGAACCGACGACTGTTGAGTCGGCCCGAGGCCTGATCCAGACCCTCTTCCGTAACCCGAAACGGTATGACCTCACCCGGGTCGGTCGCTACAAGATCGCCCAGAAGTTCGGCGAGGCGCTTCCTGAGGACTACCGGGCCGAGGGCCTTCAGATGCTCCGAGACGCGGACGTCGTGGACGCCATCCGCTACCTGGTGGCCCTGCACGCCGGCGAAGAGACGATGACCACCCACGCCGGGAACACGGTCCGGATCAGCACCGACGACATAGACCACTTTGGAAATCGTCGAGTCCGGACTGTCGGGGAGCTGGTCCAGAACCAGGTTCGGGTCGGGCTGACCCGGCTGGAGAGGGTGGTGCGGGAGCGGATGACCACCCAGGACCCGGACGCGATCACCCCTCAGAGCCTGATCAACATTCGGCCGGTGACCGCCGCCATAAAGGAGTTCTTCGGCACCTCCCAGCTCAGCCAGTTCATGGACCAGCCCAACCCGCTGGCCGGTCTGACCCACCGGCGCCGCCTCTCGGCCCTAGGGCCGGGCGGGTTGTCCCGGGAGCGGGCCGGGTTCGAAGTCCGCGACGTTCACCCTTCCCACTACGGGCGCATGTGTCCCATCGAGACCCCCGAAGGTCCGAACATCGGTTTGATCGGATCCCTGGCCTGCTTCGCAAGGGTCAACGATTTCGGGTTCATCGAGACCCCCTACCGCAAGGTAGAGAAAGGGAAGGTCACAGGCAAGGTTGATTACCTGACCGCCACCGAGGAGGAGCGGTTCGTCATCGCCCAGGCCAACGCCCCCCTCAAGGACGACGGCACCTTCGCCAACAAGCGGGTGCTGGTGCGCCGGGCCGGAGGCGAAGTGGAGTACGTCTCACCCAAGGAAGTGGACTACATGGACATCTCTCCCAAGCAGATCGTCTCCGTCTCCACCTCCCTCATTCCCTTCCTGGAGCACGACGACGCCAACCGTGCGTTGATGGGGTCCAACATGCAGCGGCAGGCGGTCCCGCTCCTGGTCGCCGAAGCGCCCCTCGTCGGCACCGGCGTGGAGGCCCGTGCCGCCAAGGACTCGGGCGACATGGTTATCTCCAAGGTGGCTGGGGAGGTGGTCGAAGTCACCGGCGACTACATCGTGGTCAAGGAGGCCAAGACCAACCGGAAGCACACTTACCCGCTGGCCAAGTTCGAGCGCTCGAACCAGGGCACCTGCATGAACCAGAAGCCCGTCGTGAGGGAGGGCGACAAGGTGAAAGCCGGGGACGTGCTGGCCGACGGACCGTCCACCGAGAGTGGGGAACTCGCCCTGGGCCGCAACCTGCTGGTGGCTTTCATGCCCTGGCAGGGCCACAACTTCGAGGACGCCATCATCATCAGTGAGCGGCTGGTCAAAGAGGACATCCTCACTTCGATCCATATCGAAGAGCATGAGATCGACGCCCGGGACACCAAGCTTGGAGCCGAGGAGATCACCCGGGACATCCCCAATGTACCCGAAGAGGTGCTGGCCAACCTCGACGAGGACGGCATCATCCGTTTGGGCGCCGAGGTCGGCCCCGGCGACTATCTGGTGGGCAAGGTCACCCCGAAGGGGGAGACCGAGCTCACCCCCGAGGAGCGCCTCCTTCGAGCCATCTTCGGCGAGAAGGCCCGCGAGGTTCGGGACACCTCCCTCAAGGTGCCCCATGGTGAGCAAGGCAAGGTGATCGGGGTCAAGGTCTTCCGCCGTGCCGACGGCTACGACCTGCCGCCCGGGGTCAACGAGCTGGTGCGGATCCATGTGGCCACGCAGCGCAAGATCAGCGAAGGCGACAAGCTCGCCGGCCGTCACGGGAACAAGGGGGTCATAGCCAAGATCCTCCCCGAGGAGGAGATGCCCTTCCTTCCCGACGGGACGCCCATGGACATCATCCTCTCGCCCCTGGGAGTCCCCTCCCGCATGAACTTGGGTCAGATCCTGGAGACCCACCTCGGATGGGCCGCCGCTCAGGGGTGGGAGCCCTTCAAGGGAGACTCACCCGCCGCGACGGGAGCCGCTCCGTGGTCGAAGACCGCGACCCCGGTCTTCGATGGTGCCCTGGAAGAGGAGATCGCCGCCGTGATCGCCAACGCCCGCCCCAACCGGGACGGGGACAAGCTGGTCGGCGACGACGGCAAGGCTGTCCTCTACGACGGCCGGACCGGCGAGCCCTTCGACACCCCGGTGACCGTGGGATACATCTACATCATGAAGCTCGTCCATCTCGTGGACGAAAAGATCCACGCCCGTTCCACCGGCCCTTACAGCATGATCACCCAGCAGCCCCTGGGCGGGAAGGCCCAGTTCGGAGGCCAGCGCTTCGGGGAGATGGAAGTCTGGGCCCTTGAGGCCTACGGCGCCGCCTATGCCCTTCAGGAGCTTCTGACCATCAAGTCCGACGACGTCCAGGGTCGGGTCAAGGTCTATGAGGCCATCGTCAAGGGCGACAACATCCCCGAGCCCGGCATCCCTGAGTCCTTCCGGGTGCTGGTCAAGGAGATGCAGAGCCTCTGCCTCAACGTGGAGATGCTCTCGGCCGGTGAAGAGGTAGAGCTCCGCGAGCTGGAGGAAGACACTTATAGGTCGGTTGAATCTCTGGGTATCGACCTCTCTCGGCCAGAACGCCCAGATTCCGAGTGACGAACCAGGTTAGGGAGATATGGCACATCAGTTATTCGATGAACTGAAGATCAGCCTCGCTTCGGCGGACCAGATCCGGGAGTGGTCCTACGGTGAGGTGAAGAAGCCGGAGACGATCAACTACCGGACCCTTCGTCCTGAGAAGGAGGGGTTGTTCGACGAGCGCATCTTCGGTCCTCAGCGGGATTGGGAGTGCTACTGCGGCAAGTACAAGAGGATCCGCTACAAGGGGATCATCTGTGAGCGCTGCGGCGTCGAAGTCACCCGGTCGAAGGTCCGTAGGGAGCGCATGGGCCACATCGAGCTGGCCGCTCCGGTCACCCACATCTGGTTCTTCAAGGGCGTTCCTAGCCGTCTCGGCTACCTGCTCGACATGTCCCCGAAGGAGTTGGAGAAGGTCATCTACTTCGCCAGCTACATCATCACGTCGGTGGACGAGGAGCGGCGCCAGAAGGATCTCCCTGAACTCGAAGGGGCGATGAGCGACGAGATCGAGGTGGTCAAGGCCGAGTTCGATGAGTGGCACAGCGTGCGCCTCGAAGCCCTAGAAGATGAGCTGGAGCGCATGGAGGAGGCCGGGGCCAAGACCCAGGAGATCAACGCCCGCCGCAAGGAGGTGGAGCGCGAGATCAAGGATCGCGAGGAGCGGACCGAGCGAGAAATAGAGCTGATCGAAGAGGCCTTCGACACCTTCCGCACCATGGCCCCGAAGCAGCTCATCGAGTCGGAGCAGCTCTGGAGGGAGATCTACTTCCGATACGCCGACTACTTCGAGGGCGGCATGGGCGCCGAGGCGGTGCGGAACCTGCTCACCAACCTCGACCTCGACGCTGAGATGGCACGCCTCGAAGCCGACCTCGGCGGAGGATCTCAGCAAAAGCGGCAGCGAGCCACCCAGAGGATGAAGGTGGTCAAGCCCTTCTGGGAGGGCAAGAACCGTCCCGAGGACATGATCTTGGAAACGGTGCCTGTCATTCCCCCGGACCTCCGGCCGATGGTCCAGCTCGACGGTGGCCGCTTCGCCACCTCCGACCTCAACGACCTTTACCGCAGGGTAATCAATCGAAACAACCGGCTGAAGAGGCTTCTCGACCTTGGTGCCCCCGAGATCATCGTCAACAACGAGAAGCGGATGCTCCAGGAGGCGGTAGACGCCCTCTTCGACAACGGACGTAGGGGCAGGGCGGTGACCGGACCGGGCAACCGTGCCCTCAAGTCCCTTTCCGACATGCTCAAGGGCAAGCAAGGCCGGTTCCGGCAGAACCTGCTGGGTAAGCGGGTCGACTATTCGGGACGTTCGGTGATCGTGGTCGGGCCCCAACTCAAGCTGCATCAGTGCGGTTTGCCCAAGGTGATGGCTCTGGAGCTGTTCAAGCCCTTTGTCATGAAACGTCTGGTCGATCTGGATTTGGCCAAGAACATCAAGGCTGCCAAGCGAATGGTGGAACGCCAGCGTCCCCAGGTGTGGGACGTGCTCTCCGAGGTTATCCAGGAGCATCCGGTGCTGTTGAACCGGGCCCCGACCCTGCACCGTCTCGGAATCCAGGCGTTCGAGCCGGTCTTGGTGGAGGGCAAGGCGATCCAGATCCACCCTCTGGTGTGTGAGGCCTTCAACGCTGACTTTGACGGAGACCAGATGGCAGTTCACCTGCCTCTCTCCGCCGAAGCCCAGGCCGAGGCGCGCGTCCTCATGCTCTCCTCCAACAACGTCCTCTCCCCGGCCTCGGGGCGTCCGATCGTCACTCCCTCCCAGGACATGGTGATCGGGATCTACTACCTCTCCGAGTTGGTGGAGGATGCCAAGGGGGCCGGCAGCCATTACGTGGACATCGACGAAGCCCGCATGGCATACGAGCTAGGTGAGCTGTCGGTGCACGCTCCCATCAAGGTGCGCCTCGGCGCGGTGGCTGGCGACCCTGAGGTCCACGCCAAGTTGCGCCAGACCCTGGGTCGGCTGGTCGGTGACGAGGCTCCGGATCCCGAGGGCCTGACCGACACCACCGTGGGACGTGCCCTGCTCAACGAGGTCCTTCCCGAGGACTTCCCCTACATCAACTCGGTGGTGGTCAAGGCCGACCTGAAGCTGCTGATCGAGACGATCATCGAGCACTACCCCCGCTCGCTGGTGGCCGACACGCTCGACGGCATCAAGGAGCTGGGCTTCGGCTACGCCACCAGGGCGGGTCTGACCATCGCCCTAGACGATGTGCGCACGCCCGAGAACAAGGCGGTCATCCTCGCCGAGTACGAAGATCGGGCCGAGAAGGTACAGAACCTGTTCGTGAAGGGTGTCGTCACCGACGACGAGAGGCGTCAGGAGCTGATCGAGATCTGGACTGAGGCCACCGACAAGGTGACCGAGGCGATGAAGCGGAGCCTCAAGGGGGAGCGTTTCAACTCCCTGGACATGATGGTGGGTTCCGGTGCCCGGGGGAACATGATGCAGGTCCGTCAGATCGCCGGGATGCGTGGGCTGGTGGCCAACCCGAAGGGTGACATCATCCCTCGTCCGATCATCTCCAACTTCCGTGAGGGCCTTTCCGTGCTGGAGTACTTCATCTCCACCCACGGCGCCCGCAAGGGCCTGGCCGACACGGCTCTACGCACCGCCGACTCCGGATACCTGACTCGCCGGCTGGTGGATGTCTCCCAGGAGATGATCGTGTTGGAGGAGGACTGCGAGACCGACCGGGGCATCGTCATCGGAGTGGTCGACGAGTCGGGTGTGAAGATCCGGAACCTTCGCTCCAGGGTCTTCGGCCGAATTCTCGCCGACGACGTGAAGGTGGGTCGCTCGTTGGTGGCCACCGAAGACGGGTTGAAGCTGAGGGCCGGAACTCTCATCGGCACCAAGGAGCTCCACGCCATCGGGCAAGCCGACATCACGTCGGTCAGGGTGAGGTCGCCCCTCACCTGTGACACCCGCGGCGGAGTGTGCCAGGCCTGTTATGGCATCTCGCTGGCCACCGGCGCCACGGTGGAGGTCGGCGAGGCCGTCGGAATCATGGCTGCCCAGTCGATCGGTGAGCCTGGGACCCAGCTCACCATGCGTACCTTCCACACCGGTGGTGTCGCCGGCCAGGACATCACCCACGGGCTTCCTCGAGTCGTCGAGCTGTTCGAGGCTCGGGCGCCAAAGGGCAAGGCCGTGCTCTCAGAGATGGCCGGCACCGTTCGGTTGCTGGATGATGAGGAGGGCCGCCGCATCGTTGTCACCTCAGGTGATGACGAGGTGACCTACCCCATATCCCGCCTCGCCAAGCTGCGCTTCAGCGACGGAGACAAGGTGGACGCCGGTATGCAGCTCACTGAAGGTCCCCTCGATCCGAAGGAAGTGCTCGAAATCCAGGGTGTCAGGGCCGCTCAGAAGTACTTGGTTGACCAGGTCCAGGAGGTGTACCGGTCCCAGGGTGTGGAGATCCACGACAAGCACATCGAGATGATCGTGCGTCAGATGCTCCGCCGGGTGCGGGTGGTGGCGCCCAACGACTCCGACTTCCTTCCCGCCGAACTCGTGGACGAGCAGAAGTTCCGGGACACCAACCGCGAACTGGTGGCTGAGGGGAAGAAGCCAGCCGAGGGGCGCCCCGAGCTGATGGGTATCACCAAGGCGTCCTTGGCCACCGACTCATGGCTGTCGGCGGCCTCTTTCCAGGAGACGACCCGGGTCCTCACCGACGCTGCCATCAGGGCCAAGTCGGACTACATGAGGGGCCTGAAGGAGAACGTCATCATCGGCAAACTGATTCCCGCCGGGACGGGCGCCACTCGCTACCAGGTGCTCCAGCCCTCGCTGCCCGGTGCCACCACGGTGGCCAGCCTCGGTTTCCTGGGAGAAGGGGGTCTGGCTGGTGAGGACGAGGGACTCCCCGAAGACCCCGCCGAGTGGCTGGCCTCCCTAGGAGGCTCCGCCAGCCCGGAGAGCTCCGACGAGGAGGAGTAGGCCGCAGCATTCGATTTGGTAACAGTGCGCGGGGGGTCGTAGAATCTTTCTTCGGTCCCCAGCGCCGCGCGCGCCGGCGGGGCCAGCCGGGCTGATCGCCGTGCCCGGTGTGCAAGTATTCACAAGAGGAATGGCGGTTGGGGTGCGCCCCGCGCCGTTGCCTCGCTCGGAGGAAACATGCCAACGATCGAGCAGCTTGTCCGCGAGGGCAGGAAGCCGAAGAAGAAGAAGGTGAAGACCGCCGGTCTGGCGGGTGCCCCGCAGCGACGGGGCGTGTGTACGCGCGTCTACACCGTGACCCCCAAGAAGCCCAACTCGGCGTTGCGCAAAGTATGTCGTGTCCGTCTCTCCTCCGGTGTGGAGGTCACCGCCTACATCCCCGGTGAGGGTCACAACCTTCAGGAACACTCCATTGTTCTGGTCCGTGGGGGCCGTGTCCGCGACCTTCCCGGAGTCCGTTACAAGGTGATAAGGGGCACGCTCGATGCCTCCGGGGTTGCCGATCGCAAGCAGGCCCGCAGTCGTTATGGGACGAAGAGGGAGTCCTGATGAGGCGAGCACCTGCCCAGAAGCGGACCGCGGAGCCCGACCCGGTATTCCGCAGCGTCCTGGTCAGCCAGGTGATCAACAAGGTGCTGTGGAAGGGGAAGAAGGGCCTCGCTCGCTCCATCGTCTACGACGCCTTGGAGACCGTGGAGCAGCGCACCGGTCAGGACCCGACCGTGGTCCTCCGCCGGGCCATCGACAACCTCAAGCCCCAGGTCGAAGTACGCTCCCGACGTGTCGGGGGAAGCTCCTATCAGGTGCCGGTGGAGGTGCCTCCCCGCCGGCAGAACAGCCTGGCCATCCGCTGGCTGGTCAGCTACGCCCGTCAGCGCCGCGAGCCGACGATGGCGATGCGACTGGCCAATGAGATCCTCGATGCCTCCAACAACACTGGGGCGGCGATAAAGAGGAAAGAAGACGTCCACAAGATGGCGGAGTCCAACAAGGCCTTTGCCCACTACCGCTGGTGAGCTGGCGGGCCTGACAATCCACCCGAACGTTCCAGTAGGCGGGCTCGTGAAACTCTGAAGCCCGAACCGCCGGACAGGGGACGTTCACAACCGAATAGCGAGCCGGAGTAAACGAAAGAGAATGAGTAGTAAAGGAAACGCGCTGCACCGCCTTCGTGAGGTGCCCTTGAGCCGAACCCGAAATATCGGGATCATGGCTCACATCGACGCGGGCAAAACCACGCTCACCGAGCGCATCCTCTACTACACCGGCCGCAACTACAAGATCGGTGAGGTCCATGAGGGCTCGGCCACCATGGACTGGATGGAGCAGGAGC
>JBHHWH010000040.1:0-21285 GCA_046756405.1 Acidimicrobiia bacterium
GCATCGGCCAATGCTTCCTGCTCGGAGGGGAAGAGGTGCCCGTAGATGTCCATGGTCACCATGATCGAGGAGTGTCCGAGGAATCGCTTGATCGCCTCTGGATGCACACCCTGGCTGATGAGGATGGCCACTGCGGTGTGGCGAAGGTCATGCACTCGGAGACCTTCGGGGAGTCCAGCAGAGTTGTGGTCGGTGTTGCTGTGCTATCTCATCGAGTGCGTGAGAGTGCAGTTCTCGGCTATGCATTCTCACCTGTCGTCGGAGCTGGGCTATCCGCCATCGTCGGGGCCCGCCTGTGGCTGCGGCCCCCGTATGCCAAGCAACGAGTACGTCAGATAGTCGCCGGGCTAGCAGCCGGGTCGTTGGCTGGCGTCGTCGCCGGAGTATTGGTCAGAGAGCAACAGATGGGGGCGCAAGGTTTCGGCGGCCACCAATCTCCCCTAAGCCAACTCCAAGACTTGGTCCCAACGCCATGGATGTTGGCAGTGGTGCTGTTGGTAGTCGCGACGGCGAACTCGGTAGCGGAGGAATGGGTCTTTCGCAGGCTTGTGCTTGGGAAGCTCCTCGGCTCCGGCTTGAGCACCTCATCGGCAATCACCGTCTCTAGCCTTGCCTTCGGGATTTCGCATGTCCCTGCCGGCCTGCCAGGCGGGATGGTCGGTTTCGGCGTAACATTCCTCTTTGGCGCCGTGATGGGGCTTTTCTACACCCGTGTGCGCGACCCTAGGCTGGTCCTGATCTCAGCACACTTCTCGGCCGACTTCGTGATGTTCAACTTGCTACTCAACCTATGACCGATATCTCGAATCCTTGGCAATCCTGGCTCGCGGTGGATGCGAGACATTTCCCTCGGACGATCAACGAGGCCTTGCCGAAAGGGCTGTTGCCGCATCCACTGGTTCTCGAGAACAATCCATTGCTCGACCCTATTGATGCGACGGGGCACCTGTCGCTCGGTCGCCTGGAGATACTGATTGAGGCCGTGGGATCCGAAGACGACACTTGGATGGTGGGCTACTGGGACGGGTGGTCCCAGATCGTGTCGGATATTGAACGAGGCTTCGCTGAGAAACCATGGAAGCTCCATATGCCAGATCGCGCTTATGTGTGCGTCGAAACCAAGCTCAGCCAGGTCCTACGCTTCTCCCACGAGGGACGGACGTATGTGGGCCCAAGCCTGCTTGCGCCGGCCGATGAGTCCTTTCTGCTGCTGAGCGACGTCGATTGGCCAGTATCGATCACTGGGTTTCTAACGCCACGCATGAGGGACGAGGCTCGGCGCGTCTTCGCGCAACACGGCATTCCCACTGAACGCACGTGCGATGCGGAACGCTTCCTGAGCCACTACCTCAGTACCTAACGCATCGAGCCACTCCTACCGCCTCCGTTTGGATTCTCTTCTCCGCGACTCGAACGGGCCGCGGCATGTGAGGTCGCCCTTCGCAGTCAGAACGCGCCCAACGTGAGGTTTCGTCCCACCAATGAGCATCATTCGGGCAATGTGGAACGGTCACTCGCGCAGGTGGGACAAAAGGCAGTCCCGGCCGACACCTAAGTTGGCTCGTACCGATTGCCAATCAGCCAGTCGAAGATCTCGTGTCTGAGGAAGGTGAACTTGCGGCCTCCCGGTTTGCGGTGGGCAGGGATGATGCCTTCGCGCACCCAGGCTCGGATGATCTGTTCGTTGGTGAGCAACAGTTCAGCGAGTTCTTTGGTGTCCATGACGGCTGGCACTTCCGGATACCAGCGGTCGTAGTCGATGGTGCCTTCTGTCATGTCTCGTCCTGAGTTTCGTCTGAGGCGACCTCGTCCTCAGTGTTGCTCTCGTCGTCGACTGGTTGCATCGCCGCGATGACTTCGTCGCGGAAGAAGCGGAACTGCTGGCCCCATCTCATTGCCTTTAGTTCCTTGCGGTGCACCTTGTCTCTGACGTCGCCGATGGTGCAGTGCATCATCTCAGCGACGTGAGCCGTGGTGAGAATGGGCGGGTACAGCCGTCGCAGCTCCTCGGTGGGGTCGATGTCGCTCATTGTCTCCCGATGCTACTCAACGTTGTGTCAGTATGGAATGGTGCCTGCACTGGAACGGGCGTTTTGTCCGTATCTTGTCCGTGAGAGGACGGAAAACGTCGAGAACCGACAGGAAGCAACCAAAGGCGACAGCCCAGGTCAAGGGCCCTTTTCTGGTAGTCCATCCTGGCCGTCGGAATCGTCTTGGAGGGCTTTTAACCCGTTGGTTGTGGGTTCGAGTCCCACGGGACCCACCTCAGGAAATTTACGTCCACGGATGTGGTGTACGGGGGGTCTGAAGGTCCTTCCTTATAGGTGATCACCGCGCCAGCCTCACAACCATGGGTCGGCGCCGACCAGCGATTTGGGCGACATGCAGCGCCGATCACCAAATTCGGAGCAGGAACGAGCAGGCCCGGGTCCGCACCCTCGACCCACCCGACCCCCAACTCGACGGAAACGAGGCCACCCCAGCATCCATCGAGCGAGCCAGCTAAAAAGAGGCCAACAAGGCCGGCGCGGCATCACCCATACACCACATCACTGGACGTGACCTGGAGGTCGAGAGATGCGCGAAGAAGCGCGTTGCGTAATCATTGGCGGAGGGGCAATGGGGGTCGGGCTTCTCTATCACCTCGCCCACGAAGGATGGGCGGCCGACACGGTCCTGATCGAGAAGGACGAGCTGACGTCCGGCTCCACCTGGCACGCCGCCGGCCTGATTCCACACTTCATCGGCAGTCTCAACATGGCCAAGGTCCACGCTTATGGCGCCGATTTGTACAAGACCCTCGAGTCAGAAACTGGTTTGCACACGGGATGGCATGGATGTGGTGCCGTTCGTCTCGCTACCAACCAGGACGAAGCCGACTGGTTTCGATACGTCCATGGCATCTTGTCGATCGTGGGTGTCGAGTCCCACCTCGTTAGCCCATCGGAGATCCTCGAACTGCACCCACTGCTCACCTTGGACGACGTCGTAATCGGCATCCACACACCGGGTGACGGCTGGACTGACCCCTCCGCGGCCACCAACTCGATGGCAGCCGGTGCCCGCCAGCTAGGTGCCGAGATCATCCGCCACAACCGGGTCCTCGACATGAACCAACTTCCGGACAAGCGATGGGAGGTCCTCACTGAGAAAGGCCGGATTGTGACGGAACACGTCGTCAACGCTGCCGGCCACTACGGGCCCCAGATTGGAGCGATGGTTGGCATCGATCTTCCGATCGTGTCCGTAACCCATCAGTTCCTGGTCACGGAGGCCATGGAGGAAATGGCAGCTCTCGACTTCGAGGTCCCCGTCCTGCGGGACCCACGGGCCTCGTGCTACTCGCGCCGCGAGCACGACGGGATGATCGTCGGTCCCTATGAGAGAAGTGGGGCCCAGCACATCGGCCTCTCCGGGTTCAGCTGGGATGAGACCTTCCAACTCTCCAGCCCAGAGATCGATCGCCTTCTGCCGTGGCTCGAGTTGACGGGACAGCGCATTCCCGCATTCAGGGATGCCGGCATCAAACAGATCATCTCAGGCCCGATCACCCACACCCCGGATGCTGGATTCCTGATGGGTCCCGCTGCCGGACTCCAGAACTATTGGCTGTGCGTTGGCGCCTCCATCGGCATCACCCAGGGGCCCGGCGCCGGGAAATACCTGGCACAGTGGATGGTCCACGGTCAAACCGAGATCAACGTCGCCGAGATGGACCCGCGTCGCTTTGGGCCTTACGCACCCGGCGCATACAGCGAGGAACGAGCGTTGGACGAGTACCACGAGATGTATCAAGTCCGGATGCCCGGCGAATACCGCCCTGCCGGCCGACCGGTGAAAAAGACACCTCTCTACGAGGTCCTCGACGCCAAAGGCGCCCAGTGGCAGGAGGTCTGGGGCTGGGAGCGGGCCCAATACTTCGGTGGGCCCGAGGAGTACTCCTTCGCCCGGTCATCTGCGTTCGAGGTGGTTGGCCAAGAGGTGAGAGCAGTACGGAACGGTGTAGGTATCGCAGACCTCACTGCATTCTCCAAGTACGAGGTATCCGGCCCCGATGCGGCCGGGCTGCTCGATCGACTGGCGGCCAACCGCCTGCCGCAAAGAAGAGGCGGCATTCGCCTCGCTCACATGCTCACCGACCTCGGCGGCATCGAGTCGGAGATGACGATCACCAGGATCGGAGAGGAGCGGTTCTACCTGAACTCCGGGATCACCATGGAGCAACACGACCTCGACTGGCTGACCTTCCACGTCGAAGCAGGCGAGGAGGTCGCCATCACCGACGTCACCGATGAGCGGGGCCTTCTGGCGATCAGTGGGCCGAACTCACGAGATCTGCTCTCCAGGATCACCGACGCCGATCTTTCCAATGATGGGTTCCCCTGGCTCACCGCCCAGGAGATCGAGGTTGCCGGGATTGCATGTCTAGCCCTCAGGGTGAGTTATGTCGGTGAGTTGGGCTGGGAGCTCCACCATCCAATCTCTCAGATGCCCGAGCTCTACGCGGCGATCCAGGAGGCCGGCTCGGATCTCAATCTGGTCGACTACGGCAGCTACGCAATGAACGTCATGCGCATCGAGAAGGCGTATAAAGCGATGGGCAGCGAGCTAACGACAGAGATCACACCCGTTGAGGCGGACATCCAGCGGTTCGTCGACTGGAACAAGGACTTCAAGGGCAAGGACGCTGCTGCGGCCAGAAGAGGGACCGAACTCTCGACGATCTGCGTATACGGAGAGCTCGAAGCCGCGGGTGCCGATTGCCGCGGCAATGAGCCAGTCTGGTCTGGCGACAGAGTCATTGGCCTTACGACGGCGGGCGCATACGGGCACTCCGTTGACAAGAGCCTCTTCTTCGCATACGTAGATCCCGAGTTCGCTGATCCGGGGTCGGAGTTCGAGATTCAGATCCTGGACCTGAGGCGCCCGGCAAGGGTTCTGGCCGAGCCCGCATGGGACCCGAAGAGTGAAAGGCCCCGCTCGTGAAGACCGGTAAGAGATCAGGGGGCCGCGCCGCTCGCGTCGCTGCCAGGGCTGCCGGGCTCGACAAGGCGGACCGCCCCGTACAGCCCGGTCAGTCGGGGGGCGCTTATACACCCCTCAGCGAGCCCGACATGCAGCGCATCTATCACTCGTCACTGGAGCTACTGGAAAAACTGGGCATGGGGGACCCCATCCCCGAATTCGTCGAAGTCGTAACCGAGGCCGGCGGGCATGTCGACGAGAACGGTCGACTCCGCTACCCGCGTTCAGTGGTCGAGCGAGCCATCGACACTGCGGCTAAGTCCTGGGTGTGGCACGGCTTTGACGACGACAAGAGCATCGAGCTATCCGACTCCAACGTCCACTTCGGCACCGCCGGCGCTGGAGTGCTCGTACTCGACCACGCCACACAGAGCTTCCGACAGTCGACGACCAAGGATCTCTACGACTTCGCCCGCCTGGCCGACACTCTCGAACACCTCCACTTCTTTGCGCGGACCGTTGTGGCCACAGAGTTGGAGGATCTACGTGACTTGGATCTCAACACTGCCTATGCAGTCATGATGGGCACCACCAAACCGGTCGGGACTTCCTTCTTCAGGCGAAAGCACGTCTACGAGGCGGCAGAGATGTTCGACATCGCCCTTGGTGGCGAGGGGGAGTTCAAGAAGCGCCCGTTCGTCTGCTCGAACACCACATTCGTGGTGCCACCGCTCCGCTACGCGACTGATGCCGCCGAGAGCATGGTCGCCCAGGTAGAGGTTGGAATGCCTATCAACCTCTTATCGGCCGGTCAGGCAGGAGCAACTTCCCCGGCCCCTCTGGCCGGCTCCCTGGTCCAGGCTCTAGCCGAGTGTCTGGCCGCGCTCACCAGCGTCAACCTTCTCGCGCCGGGTCACCCCTGCGTCATGGGAATGTGGCCCTTCGTTTCTGACCTACGTACCGGGGCCATGAGTGGTGGAGGCGGAGAGGAGGCGGTCCTGGCCGCAGGTGGAGCTCAGATCGTCAACTGGCTGGGACTGCCGTCCGGGGTCCCGGCCGGCATGGCCGACTCCAAACTCCCCGATGCCCAGGCCGGACATGAGAAGGGGCTCACTATCGGGCTTGCGGCTCACGCCGGGGCCAACCTCGTTTACGAGTCAGCGGGAATGCTTGCCTCCCTGCTGGCATGTTCACCTGAAATGATGGTCATCGACAACGACTTGCTCGGGGCAGCCAATCGGACCGTTCGTGGAATCGAGGTAAACGAGCACACGATGGCGGTCAGCGTCATCGAAGATGTCGTCAACGGACCAGGGCACTACCTCGGTCACCCCCAGACACTTCGGCTAATGGAAAGAGAGTACCTCTACCCCATGGTGGGCGATCGTCTCAGCCCCGACGACTGGTCTGAAGCGGGCGCCATGTCGGCCGCTGATCGCGCCCACGAATACGTAGAGGAGACTCTGACAACGCACCTCCCCCGACACGTCTCGATGGAAGCCGACGAGATAATCCGGGCCAGACTTCCCATAAAGCTCCCTGTTGAGTCTGTCTGGGGTGGGTGATGATGGGGTTCAGTGCGCCCCGAGGACTAACCCTGGCTATGACTCTGGACGAGCTGAGAGACTTTCTGGACCGACTCGCCGATCTCGTCGGGGTCCCGTCTGATCCTACTGAGCAGAACGTTCCTGTAACCAGGACACCGCTGCGACGACCAGAAACACGAACCCTCGATCGGGACGGCCGGTATTGATCCCCGATAGGGCGCAGGTCGTTGTTGTGGGTGGGGGGATCGCTGGCTGCTCCATCGCTTACCACCTGGCGAAGCGAGGCGTCAGCGATGTTGTCGTCCTCGAGCAGAACCAACTCACCGGTGGCACCACATGGCATGCGGCTGGGCTCGTCACACAGCTCAAGTCGTCACGTAGTCTCACAACGCTGGCCACCTACACGACGAGGCTGATCGCCTCACTAGAAACCGAGACGGGCCAGGCCACCGGCTACCGGAACACGGGTTCGATACTGGTCGCCTCCGATGCTGAGCGGTGGGAGGAGATCATGCGTGGGCTCTCAATGGCTCGCACAGTAGGGGTGGAGATGGCTGAGATCTCGATCGGCGAGGCCAAGGACATGTGGCCGCTGCTGAACACCGACGATCTCGTCGGGGCGGCATTCATCCCTGGCGACGGAGTGACAAGCCCCGTGGACACGACCATGGCCCTGGCCAAAGGAGCGCGGGATCGAGGAGTGACCATTGTCGAGGGTGTGGCTGTCACGTCGATTCGCGTCGAAGGCGAGCGCGCCACAGGCGTCGAGACCGAACAGGGTTATATCGAAGCCGAAACCGTCGTTCTCGCGGCAGGGATCTGGACACGTCACCTCGCCGCGACCGCTGGTGTCAACGTCCCACTTCAGGCATGTGAGCATTTCTACGTTGTCACCGAGCCAATCGACGGCCTCTCGGTCCAAACGCCGGTATTGCGGGATCCCACGAACCACACCTACTTCAAGGAGGAGACCGGCAAGATCATGGCCGGGTTCTTCGAGCCTCGCGGCAAGGTATGGAAACTGGATGGGATCCCCCGAGACTTCAGCTTCGGCACCCTGGGAGAAGACTGGGACCACATCGGGCCGATCTTCCAGAGATCGATGCATCGAGTGCCCGCATTAAGGGACGTCGGTATTCAGCTTCTCTTCAATGGGCCTGAGGCGTTCACTCCCGACGGGGTCTATTACATCGGCGAATCGCCCGAGGTAGATGGCTTGTTTGTGGCGGCCGGGTTCAACTCGGTGGGAATCCAGTCGGCCGGAGGGGTCGGATGGGTGCTGGCGGACTGGATTATCGACGGTGATCCCCCGATGGACCTCTGGCCGGTCGATGTCCGCCGGACCATGTCTTTCCAGGCCGATCCTGCCTTTCTCGAAGAGCGAATCCCCGAGAGTCTTGGGTTGCTCTACGCCATGCATTGGCCTCACCGCGAGTACGAAAGCGGGCGGGATGTCAAGATGTCGCCGCTTCACCAACGTCTCGAACAGGCCAATGCGGTGTTCGGGTCGATGTCCGGATGGGAGCGACCCAATTGGTACGCCGTCGAGGGCCAACGGCGGTCCTACGAATACTCCTTTGGCAAGCAGAACTGGTTTGAGAACACGGGCGAGGAGTGCCGCGCCACGCGGAACGCCGTCGCACTGTTCGATCAGGCTTCGTTCGTCAAGTTCGATGTCCGGGGCCCTGACGCCCTGGCAGTCCTCAACCATATGTCGAGTGGGGACATTGACGCACCGGTGGGCAAGGTCGTCTACACCCAATGGCTGAACCATCGCGGCGGGATCGAAGCCGACCTGACCGTTACCCGGCTGGGAGAAGATCGTTTCATGGTCGTCAGCGGAGCTGGCGCCCCAACCCGAGATTGGGCTCACCTTCGCCGCTCTTGCCGCGGACACGACGTCAGCATCAGAGACATCACCACTGAAACCCCGATGATCGGGGTGATGGGCCCGAACTCCCGACCTCTGCTGTCAACTCTCACCGATGCCCCCCTTGACAACAAGAGCTTTCCCTTTGGCACAGCTCAGAGGATCACGGTTGCCGGACACGACTTGCTGGCCCTGCGGGTCACATATGTGGGCGAGTTGGGCTGGGAACTCTACGTTCGTCCCGACGATGCGGTTCCCCTGTTCGATGCCCTCCTCACCGCGGGCGAAGACTATGGGCTGACGCTGGCCGGCTACCACGCAATGAACTCGCTCCGTCTCGAAGCGGGATATCGCCACTGGGGCCACGACATCAGCGACGAGGACACACCCTTGGAGGCAGGTCTTGGTTTTGCCGTCTCATGGGAGAAGCCGGGTGGATTCGTCGGGCGCGAGGCCTTGCTCAGACAGAAGGGGATGCCCCGTTCGAAGAGGCTGATTCAGTTCCGCCTGGAAGACCCCGATCTGATCCTCTATCACGACGAGCCGATCCTCCGGAATGGCGAGTTGGTAGGTCGAACGACATCAGGGGCGTGGAGTTACACCGAGGACCGCTGTTTGGCGATGGGTTATGTGAACGCCACCGGCGGCGTTACCCGGGAGTTTCTTGACAGAGGGGATTTCGAGATCGAGGTTGCCGGGAATCTGATCCCGGCGACCGCCTCGATCCGTTCCTTCTACGACCCTGGCAAAGAGCGGGTGCGTGTCTGAGTTGTCCTCACTCCCCTCTACAGCCGCCAAATCCCGCTTTTCGAGTCCGGCGGCCGCCCGGCTTCACCTAGCCACACCACACCAGACACGAACCCGCCACGAGGAGAACGTTGCGGAAACGACCGGCCGAAGAAGCGATGGAAGGGAGACGCAGGAGCGGGGCCCCGGCTGCCGAACAGGGCTTGCTGTCTCCTCCTACGTGACTCCATGCGCTACCGAGGCGGTGGCCAAGCAGAGAACCGGTCTCTGGGCGGGAACACCAGGCGTTTGGTCGCCGCACTCGATTCTCAGGTCGGCGTCGCCGAAGGGGGCGTCAACGAAGGCGCGGCGGTGGGGCCGAGCCGGGTCGGAGTGGACGTTGGGTCGGAAGTAGACACAGGTGACACACATTCGAGCCACCGGTATCCGACCCTCGGTCTGAAGCTGGCGGATCAGACTCATAGTCGTGCGCAGTAATGCCTCCTGGTCTGCGATGGGGAGGGAGTCGACGGCCCCGGCAAGGAAGTCGGGCCATCCCGCCAGATGGGCTACCGCCCGGCGACCGTCGGGAGTGGCTTCGAACAGCACCGCCCGGCCGTCTCCCGGGTCGGTTCGCCGGACAATCAGGCCCTTGGCTTCGGCCGCCGCGGTGAATTCGCTGACGGTGGCGATCCCGACACCCAGTTCTTCGGCCAACTCAGTGGCCCGCCTAGGCCCGGTGGCCACGGCTAGCAGGATCTGAGCCTGGGTGGATGAGACACCCCCGGCGCGGGACCGCTGACCAGCTCGTTTCTCAAGGCCGGACCCAGTTTGGCCAGACCGGTGGCGAGGCGGGTGCTGAGCGGTCCCGGATCGACGGCTCGTTCCGCTACCACTCCTCGGGAGCATAGGTCGGACCCACAATGCCGCCTGGAGCACCACCGACTTGAACCACGCCTGATGCATCGCTTCCACCTCCTCGGGACTGTGGTCGCCGGTGGTGAGGAACTGGCGCATGGTTGCGGTGATCGGGTAGATGAAAGCCACCATGTAGCGGAGCGGGATCGAGGGCACCGAATCGACCGAGTCGGTCAGGTTCTTCTTCGCCGAGGTGTGCCGCAGCGCGATCTCCTCCTGGTAGGCGAGCCAGTCCCCGTCCCGGACCTGTCTTCAGGTGCCGAGAATCCACCGTCCGAACCGGGGCCGCACCGCCTCGAGGTACTCGCCGATCGGCTCCCCGTCGGGAGTGGAGAAGTAGGCGACGAGGTGGGGGTGAGTAGCTACGAACCCGTACCAGACATCGAGGATGCCCTCGACTTGGGGTTCGAGGACATCCGCCGCCGCAGCCAGAGCCGCCAAGTCCTCCTCGGATCACAAGACCGACGCCTCCAGCAAGCCCAACCCGCCCAGTGTCACCGGTGAAGCGTCCACCGCACCGTAGGTGTATCCAGTGATACCGCTCACAAGCACTCTCCTATGCTTCGGACTCCGAAGGATCAGACACAGCCAGCCGCGACCACAGGTGCCGGGTTGAGGGCATATAGCCGCACGAGGACGGTGGGCCGGGCAGGGAGTCTTTAGAGTTGCCGGATGGGTAGTCGCGTCTCGATCGTCGAGGACAGGATCGGCCCCCTCCCTTGGATTAAGTTGAGCGGTGAACGTGAGGCCGTCTCATTTGCCCTTGGTGAGAGATCGGCGGACGAGTTGCGCTCGGTCATTTCCGCTTCCCCCGAGCTGCCGGCTCTGCAGGAGATGATCCGAGAGCCCGGGTTCTCTGAGATCTCCGAGGACACCCGGGGCGCTTTTCCCGACCTCGCCCAGGAGGTTGACTCCTTGGCGGCGGGGGCAGGCGTCGACCCAACCGACCTGTGGCTGCTCAACCTGCGGGGCGACCTTGGCGTTTGGGGTGAGGGGTGTAGTGACGTGGCGGTGTGGAACGGGGTCTCCCAGCTCATGGCCCACAACGAAGATGGCCATGAGTCCTATTACGGCAAGTGCGCCGTACTGACCCTCGACATTCCCGGAGATCCGGCGGTCTTCACCTTCTGGTACCCGGGCCTGCTTCCGGGCATATCGTTCTGGTTGAACTCGTCCGGTTTGGCGGGTGGCGTCAATCACATCCCGTCCCGGCCGGTAGGCGCCGGCGTAGGTCGTCACTTTCTAGCTCGACACCTCTCACGGGCGACGTCAAAGGCCACGGCCATGTTCGCCGCGGAAGCGACTTCTCTGGCCGGCTGCTATGCGTTCACGTTAGGGACCGGCGGCGATGGCATCTCGCTTCTCGAGGTGAGCCCAGTAGGCACTTACACCCGGGACGTATCTGGTTCGTCGTGTCATACCAACCACTTCGTCGGGTTGGCGCCGGATATGCCTCCCGATCCGGAAAGCCTGGACCGTCTCGCCAGGCTGCAACCTGTGGTCCCCAACCTCGCCTCGGCGGATGACCTTCTCGATGTCATGTCCCGGCCCGGGCTCTGGCGGAACGGTGAGGGGGCAGGGCAGGTCACCTTGTGCACCTTTGTAGTCGATTTCGTCACGTCACGAGTCCACATCAGACCGAGAGGTGCTGCTAACGGCCGGACCATGTCGTTCGATGAGCTGTGCTCGGTCACCTGATCGTATGCGATTTTTTTTGCATTCGAACCTACAGTTGCAATTCTGGTAGCAAGGGCGTTAAGGTCCCTCCCGGCCAAGGAGGAGCTATCGAGCCTGAGTCGGCACAACCTGTCACCACCTATGCCGAGTTAGTCGCTCATCTCCAAGAAGACTTCGAGCGCTTGACTCCTAGTCATCAGAAGATCGCCCGGTTGGTGATGGAAGACCCGACGCGGTGTGCCTTCATGACGATCGGGGAGCTGGCTGGTCAGGTTGGTGTCAACAGTGCCACGGTCACCCGATTCGCCACGACGGTGTGCGGCGGTGGCTATCCCCGCTTGGTCGAGTTGTGCCGGGACCATCTGCTCAGCCATACATCGCTCGTGAAGAGGTTTCAAGACCTCGAGGAAGTTGAGGAAGGCGACCTGATCGACAACGTTGCGGCAAGGGAACAGGCCAACATCGCCTCGACCTTTGCCGGCATCTCGTCCGCTGACTGGGACAAGGCCGTCCAGGCCCTCGCCGAGGCCCCCGATCTGCACATCATCGGCCTCAGGAAGAGCTTCTCCATCGCCTACATGCTCTCGTATGCCTTGAGCCTCATTCGCGAGGGGGTGCACCGGATAGAGTCCGGACCCGCCACCATCCCCGAGCAGGTCCGGGGCATCTCCCCCGGCGACGTGTGCGTGGCCATCTCGATCCATCGATACACCCGGGACACGATTCGGGTCTTGAAGTTGGCCCGGGACCGGGGGGCGACCACCATCGCCCTTACCGATACTGCTGCCTCCCCCTTGGCCCGACACGCCGATCTCGCTTTCTACGTCGAGACCGAGAGCGTGGGGATCCTTCGTTCGCTCACCGCATTCATGAGCCTGGTGCAGGCTCTTGCCGCCGCCACCGCACGAAGGATCGGGGCCGAGACCCGACGGGCGTTGTTGCTGGAGGAAGAGCTCTTGTCAGCTTTCGACACATACGAGCAAGGGCCGTAACCGGTTGCTTGCTCATCCCGGAAAGGAAAGACAAACAAAAGGAGAACGGATGCGATCGAGAATAACGAGGCTTTGGGCGCTCCTGTTTGCGGCAGTCTTGGTAGTCGCGGCGTGCAGCCCCGCCGGCACGGGGGCCGACACGACCGAGAGCGATACGGGCGGCGCGGACACGACCCAGGCGCCGGAGCCGACTGAGTCACCCGAGCCTGAGGATGACACGATCAGGATCGGTGGCCTCGGACCACTGTCCGAGCCAGGCACGGTGAACGCCGGTATCGACATGCAATGGGCCATGGAGCTCGCCGTCGCCGACATCAACGCGGCCGGAGGAGTTCTCGGAAAGCAGCTCGAGCTGTTCTTTGAGGACACCCAGAACCTGCCTGACGTGGCTGCCGCAGTTGCCAAGAAACTGGTTGAAGAGGTCGGAGTGCACGCTGTGGTGGGTGAGTATCACTCAGGCGCGGCATTGGGCGCCATCCCCACCTTCAATGAGTCGGGCACCCCGGTCGTGTTCTCCGAGACCTGGAACGACAAGATCACCGGTGGCGACCCTGAAGACCCGGACAATCTCCCGGCACAGCCGCCCACCGTGTTCCGCATCGCACCCACCAGCACCTACGCCAGCAATTTCGCCATTGACTGGCTGGTGAACGGTATCGGGGCGAGCAAGGTCGTGCAGGTCTTCGAGGCGACCGACTTCGGCATTGGTCAAAACGAGTCTCTTCTCGCTCTTCTAGAAGGCACCGGTATTGCCGTCGAGGCGGTGCAGGTTGAGTTGAATCAGCCTGATTACTCCACGGTGCTCACCCGGCTGGCCGAAGAGCACGGCGACGCCGACGTGGTGATCTTCGATGTGACCGGCGACAGCAGCTACGTGGCAGAGCAAAACGCCATCGATGTCGGACTCATCGACGACGACACAATATGTTTCGCCAACCAGGTAGCACAGAACTCGGACGCCTTTTGGGCCGCGGTCCCGGACGGTGTCGGATGTGTATTCCGGTTCGTCGGTCCTGCTCCCAGCGCATACAACGACCTGACCGCTTCGGTGGCCGAACGTTATCGGGCCGAGTTCGGTCAGGAGCCCGCCGCCTGGGTGTTCGAGGCCTACGACTCGGTGCTGCTCGTTGCCGATGCGATCGAGCGAGCAGGATCCACCGACGCTGCCGCGATTGTTGCCGCGCTGGAAACCACCAGCTTCTTGGGTGCTCAGGGCCAATACGAGTTCCCCTACGGCTCCGAGAACACAGCGACCCCGGCTGACAAGCCGTGGCTGTGGCACCAGTGGCCCCAGCCAGCGATCTCGATGCTCCAATACACCGAGGCAGGCCAGTCGGTCAGCGACGCCGCAATCGTGTGGCCAGAGGCAGCCCAAACCCATGGCACTGCTTACATCCCGGTGGACCGCTGACACCGACACTAGTGCGGGGGTGTAAGTTCACACCCTCGCACTCCGGTTAGTAGTGAGCACAAGTTGAACATTCTCCTGATCTGGCTCGTCCTGGCTGGTCCGGTCTGGGCGGTGCTCGCCACCTACGTCGTGCCGCGGCGTTATCGGGAGCGGGGCCTCGATGTGGCTTCGGTGCGGCCCATCTCCGGCTTGTTCGGAGCCACCCTCGGCCCGCTCGGGGTCGGGTATCTCTATTGGAATACACCCACGATCAGGCGGCGCCACATCCTCGCCTCGGGGCTCCTCCTTGCTGTGGAGCTCTGGGCGCTGTTCAGGTTTGTCTTTCCCGACAATGTGTGCAACACCAGCCCCGGATACGTAGCCAACCAGATTCAGGGTGGCCTGGTCCTCGGCCTGGTGTTTGGCACGATGGCGGTGGGGCTCACCCTGATCTACTCGGTCCAGGGGATCATAAGCTTCGCCCACGGCCAGTTCTTCATGCTGGGAGGGGTCCTCGCCTTTCTTCTCGCCACCCAAATCTTCGAGATCAACGGCGTGTTCGCCGTCCCGATCGCCGGGCTAGCGGTGCTGATTGTCGGTGCATTGTTTGAACGGTCGATGCTCTCTCCGATGCACAATGGAAGAATCGAGCGGGCCGGTGAGTACGCCATCCTGGTCACCTTCGGTTTCGGATTGTTCTTACAGTTCGCTCTGGTCGGCTTGCTGGGCAGCCCGACCGGGTTGAAGGCACCTCGCTACACCGACCGGCCCCTGTTTGGCATCGACACCGCCGCCTTCGATCTGGGGCCATTGCGGATTCGCACCGATTTCTGGATAGCGGGGATCATCGGTGGTGCTCTGGTGCTGGGACTGTGGTGGTTTCTTCAGCGCACCTGGACGGGGATGAGCCTTCGGGCGGTGTCTCAACATCGTCAGGCCTCCTCGATCGTCGGCATCAACTCGGGGAGAGCCTTCACCCTCGCATTCGCCATCGGGAGCATGCTGGCGGGGATGGCCGGCGCGGTGCTCGTCCCGGTGCTGAACTTCCCGGTGCCCCCGATCGCGTTTCAGGTGGCGATCCGCTCCTACGTGATCATTGTTCTCGGCGGTCTCGGCTCGGTGATCGGCGCCTTCCTGGGAGGCCTGTTCGTTGGGGTCGCCGAGGCCCTCGGCGCGGGCTGTTTTCCAGATCCGACCCGGGCCGGCAGCTATCAGCTCGTCTTTCCGCTGCTGGCCTTCGCCCTCATACTGTTAGTCAGGCCCCGGGGTCTGTTCGGAAGGGAGCGCTGATGGCGGTGACCGTCGCTCAAAAGCGGGCGATCGGCCTCACGCTGGTCGCCGCTTTCGTGGCCCTCTTGCTGGCCGCCCCCGGATTCTTCCTCACCAGTGGCTATCGACTCGATGTCGCTCGTCTCGCCATCTATGTGGCGATCCTGGCCGCCACCTGGTCGCTGCTGGCGGGTGTGGCCGGCCAGTTCTCGTTTGCCCACGTCACCATCGCCGGCCTTTCCGCCTACGGAGGAGCCATCTGGGTGAGGGAGGTCAACGGTGCGCTGGGGAGCGTGTACGGCGGAATCGTGTTCGGCACACTTTTCGCCTGGGTGGTGGGGACCCTGCTCGGCTTGCTCCTGCTCAGGTTGCGGGCTGCATATCTGGCTCTCTTCACCATCGCTTTCGCCGAGATGGTTCGGCTCGCCGTGGTCGC
Organism: Acidimicrobiia bacterium; assembly: GCA_046756405.1. GTDB lineage: Bacteria > Actinomycetota > Acidimicrobiia > Spongiisociales > ZC4RG35 > JBHHWH01. The sequence continues at coordinate 15,791 of JBHHWH010000040.1, forward strand.
CGAGACCGATCTGACCGGGGGGAGACTGTCACTTGCCGTTCGGCCGCTTCCCGGCTCAGAGTTGACGTTCCATTATCTAATGGTCGGCCTCCTCATGGTGCTCCTGGGTCTGATCTATTGGCTGCTGCGCTCCAAGTACGGGTTGTTCCTCCGGGCAATGCGCGAGGATGAGGGCGCCGCCGCCGCCCTGGCCGTCAACGTGGTCCGGCTCAAGGTCTTCGTCTTCTCGGTGACCTCCTTGATGCTGGGATTCTCGGCAGCGGTCTACACACACACGACCACCCGGCTGGCGCCGGAGCGGCTCGACCTTCTCTTCATGGGCCAGGTGATCGCGGTTGCTGTGATCGGTGGGCTAGAGAGCCCCCTCGCCGCAGCTATCGGCGCCTTGCTCATGTTCGGGGCCCTGGAGAACCTGCGTCGGATCAGCATCGGGACCGGCGCCTTTGACGTCCTGACGATCGTGGCGGTGATCGTCGTGGTGCTCCTGGTGGCTGGGCTGTGGCGTCTTCATCGCAAGGCGGGGAGACCAATGCCGTCGGCGGCCTTGAGAAACCTCCCCTGGCTGGGGGCGAGCACAGTCCTGAGCGTGGTCTTCCTCTTCTCGATCGGGAACAGTTCTGGTCTGGGAGGCGTCGGGGTGTGGCTGGTGTTGGCGGGGGCAATTGCGGCGGCAGCCGCTTTCGTGTCGAGGATGTACGCCGCCGGCCTCCCGACCTGGTTCGAGCCTGCCATCGGGATGCTGGTCACGATATCGGTTGGTTTAGCGCTGGTGTTGCGCATGATCCCAGCCGCGAGCGTCGACGTCGAGCTCGGGGTGTGGCGGTTCGGGGTGTTCGGGGCTCTGCTCATGCTGACCTTGCGATTCGCCCGCAACGGGTTGATCGCCCCGGTGATCGCCTATCTGTCCGGCCGTAGCGAGGCGCTGGCATTGACCGTTTCCAAACGTGAAGCGGCTGGCGAGCCGGTGGCCGCCCCGGAGGATTCGTCATGAAGCTGACTGTCGAGGGCGTCGCCAAGCACTTCGGTGGAAACACGGTGCTGCGAGGTGTGACATTCGAGGTGACCGAGCCGCAAGTCTGCGGCTTGATCGGCCCCAACGGAGCCGGCAAAACGACCCTCGCCAACATTCTGGATGGTGCGCTCCCGGCCAGCGGTGGCTCGGTCTGGTTGAACGAGGCCCGGGTTGACGGCCTACCACCGTACGAGATGGCCTTGAGAGGCTTTGGCCGCACCTTTCAGGTTCCCCGACCTTTTGAGCGGATGACCGTCCACGAGAACCTCGAGGTGCCGGCCCGCGCAATCTCCGCAGGGGGTGGAAAGCTCGAGCCGGGCCGGATCATGGAGGTGCTCGAGTTCCTTCAGATCGAGCACCTCAGGAGTGAGCTCGCTCGGGCGTTGTCCGGCGGTCAGAAGAAGCTGCTGGAGCTGGCCCGCCTGATGATTCTCGACCCCGACTTCATCGTCCTTGATGAGCCGTTTGCCGGCGTGCATCCCTCGTTACGGGAGACGATTTATGGATTCATCCAGAGAATGCGGGAGGAAGGCAAGGCCTTCATCATCATCAGCCATGACATGACCACCATCTTCACCATCACCGAACGCCTTCTCGTTCTCTCCGATGGAGTGTTGATCGCCGACGGTCTGCCCCAGGCGGTCCGGGAAGACCCCCGAGTCATCGCGGCCTATCTGGGCAGCGCCGAACATGACTTCCACCTCGAGCAAGGAGATCAGGGTGCTCATAGTTCGTGACCTCTCCGTGGGTTACTACCGCGACCTGTTGGTCCTCCGCGACCTGAACGTAGAAGCACGGGCGGGGATCACCGCCATCCTCGGAGCGAACGGCGTCGGCAAATCCACCCTTCTCAAGGCGGTGTACGGCTTCTTGCGGCCCCAGAAAGGATCCATCGAGTTCAACGGCGTCGACCTGGTGGGGACTCCTCCTCACCGCATGGTGGACGCCGGGCTCTCCTACATACCGCAACAGAGCAGTGTCTTTCCCCACATGACCGTCGAGGAGAACCTGCGCATGGGAGCCTGGACCTTCAAAAGAGACGACCGACGGGTGGAGGAGCAGCTGGAAAGGAACTACGTGCGGTTTCCGGTGCTGAAGGAGAAACGCAAACAGCGTGCCGGAGAGTTGTCCGGGGGTCAGCAGCGGATGGTAGAGATCGGACGCGGTCTGATGACCGCGCCGCACGTGTTTCTCATCGACGAGCCCACCGCAGGTCTGGCAGCAAGGCTGACCGGCGAAGTCTACGAGATGCTCGTCGCCCTGCGAGAAGAGGGGCTCATCATCCTGTTGGTCGACCAAGAGATTCGCTCCGCACTCAAGATCGCCGACTATGTGTACGTCCTCGACCTGGGCCGGAATCGCTTCGAGGGTCCGCCTTCCGAATTCGAGGACCTGAAGAAGGCATTCTGGTCGTCGTGAGCAACGTGCCTCCCAACAACGACCACGTCGTCCATCATCGTGACGCGGCGGTGCTCACCATCACGCTGAATCGCCCCGATCGGCTCAACGCGGTATCGGAGGAGATGTATCGGCGGCTCGTTGACATAGTCACCCACCCCGAGGAACTCGATCGGGTCATCGTGTTGGAGGGGGAAGGTCGTGCTTTCTGCGTGGGTGCAGACCTGAAGGCCCATCGCACCGGTCGCTCTGCGGCCGAGCGTGAGGCCTACGTCGAGTTGGCCCAGGCCGCCTGCACGGCCCTACAGCACAGCTCACTCCCTGTCATCGCCAAGGTGCAGGGATATGCGCTCGGAGCCGGCGCCGAGCTCGCCCTCAGCTGCGACCTCGTTGTCATGGCAGACGAAGCCGAGATAGGTTTCCCCGAGCTATCTTTGGGCACCTACGTAGGGGGAGGTCTCACCTACCTGCTTCCCGCTCTCGTCGGGCTAGCCAGGGCCAGAGAGCTGCTGTTCTTCGGTGAGCGCATCACCGGTCGGGATGCTGCCGGGTTGGGCCTCATCCATCGGGCGGTTCCTGAATCGGAGCTCGATGCGACTGTTGCCACGATCGCCGGGCGGCTCGCTGAGCTGGCGCCCATCCCGACACGGCTCCTCAGACGCGCACTCAGAGAGACAGCCCCGGTCGATCGGGCTGAAGCGATGCGCCGGGAAGCCGAGGACTTGCTCACCACCATGGAGACAGAGGACTGGCGGGAAGGCGTACGGGCCTTTACCGAGAAACGAAAGCCGAGGTTCCGGGGACGATGAGTGATCTCAGGCACATCCTCGAGCCACGTTCCGTGGCGGTGGTCGGTGCGTCGCGTGACCCCTCCAAGCGCGGACATCAGGTCGTGCACCGCCTGGTCGAAGACCACTTCGATGGGGCCATCTACCCCATTAACCCCGGTGCCGACGAGATCGCCGGCGTAGCGGCCTACCCCTCGGTGGCCGACGTGCCCGGGCCCATCGACCTGGCTCTCATCGCCCTGCCTGCCTCGGGCGTTGCGGCGGCCGTCGAGCTGTGCGGACAGCAAGGCGTGAAAGGCGTGGTCGTGCTGGCAGTCGGTTTCCGGGAGTCCGGAGACGCGGGAGCGGCGTTGGAGTCAGAGCTGGTCGAGACGTGTGCCCGCTACGGCATGCGACTCATCGGGCCCAACACCTCGGGTCTGTTCAACCTGCACCGGGGCATGAACCTGGTGGGTGCGGCGGGTATTCCCCGGGGCCGGATCGGTGTGCTCTCCCAGAGCGGGAATGTGATACTCGGGTTGATCGCCGACGCCGCCGAGCATGACACCGGATTCAGCATCTATGTGGGTGTTGGTAACCTGGCCGATGTCGGCCATGACGAGCTGACTGCCTACCTCCACGACGACGATCAGACCGGCGCAGTTGCCGTCTACGGCGAGGGTTTCTCCAACGGGCGGGAGTTTCTCCGACAGGCGAGAAAGACCGTGGTGGACAAGCCAGTGGTGATGCTCAAAGCGGGACGCTCCGAGGCCGGGTCGATGTCCGCCAGCTCTCACACCGGCGCCCTGGCCAGCGATCACCGCGTAGTCGATTCGGTCCTCCGCCAGGCCGGGGTCATCTCGGTCGGTCGATCCGACGAGCTACTGGCGGTGACCGACAGCCTGGCCCGGCTTCCGCAGATCTCAGGCCGCCGGATCGCGGTGCTGGCCGACGGGGGCGGGCACGCCACGATGGCAGCGGACGCGCTCTCCGAGTTCGGGCTTGAGCTTCCCCGTCTTCGATCGGAGACACGCCAGGCCCTGGCCGAGCTGTTGCCAGCTGCGGCGTCTGTGGCCAATCCGGTCGATGTGGCAGGTGGTGCGGACCTCAACCCTGGCGTCTTCTCATCTCTAGTCGAGGTCCTCGCCAGTGATCCGGATGTCGACGGACTCCTCATGGTCGGTCTATTCGGGGGATATGCCATCCGGTTCTCCTCGTCGCATGGCGAGGCCGAGGAGCTGGCGGCGAAACAGATCGCCGGGATCATGGAAATGTCGGGGAAACCCATCGTTGTTCAGAGTGTGTATGCCCGTGAAGGGACACCGGCGCTCGATCTGCTGGAGAGTCATGCCATCCCGGTCCACCAGTCCATCGACGTCGCTTCGCGATGTGTGGCCGCTCTCGTCGAGCGCCACCTCTACCTGTCCACTCGAGAGGAACGAAGCGACTTCGCCGGCTTCGACGACCGGCTCGCCGGGACGCCGAGGATGCTCACCGAGACCGAGGCGAGGGAGATACTCAGTTCGAGCGGAATCCCGGTAGCGGAATGGGTTGTAGCCACCACCCCCGAGCAGGCAAGTCAGGCCGCCGTCGGTTTCGGACGGCCAGTGGCACTGAAGATCGTCTCACCTGGTATCGCCCACAAGTCAGATCTTGGCGGCGTCGCCCTCGGCGTCGAGCCGTCCGATGCCGGCCCGGCGTTCCAAGGGATCATCGACGCCGTCACCCGAAACGCTCCCCAAGCCGAGATCTCGGGGGTGCTGGTCTCCCCGATGGTGGGTCCCGGGATCGAGCTGCTGGTCGGTGCCACCAACGAGCCAACGTTCGGCCCTGTCGTGGCCGTTGGGCTGGGTGGAACCCTCGTCGAGGTCGTTCGCCGTGTCACATTCAGAGCTCTACCCATCACCCGGCTTGAGGCGAACGAGACCCTTGATGAGCTCGGTGCGGCCCTATTTGACGGATTTCGGGGGATGCCGCCAAGCAGAGATGAGGTGATCGACTTGCTGCTGAGCGTCTCGGACATGATGAGGCGGCGAACCGAGATCCAGGAGCTAGACCTGAACCCGGTAATACTGGGGTGGGATGGGCCCATCGTGGTCGACGCCAAGATTGTCGAAGCCTACGATTGATCCCGGCCGGGGTAAACAGTCGCGGGACCTGTCAGCCGTGGCCGTACGGGGCGGAATATCGGCGGTGTCGGGTGCGGGGCCGTGATCTCACTACTTTCACCCGAGGCTGAGCAAGGCCATCTGAGTGGTGGTCAACATGATCGACGACGACACACGATGGTCCTCGGCCCCCACCGCCACCGTCCCCAT